>CAZPWV010000001.1:0-1922 GCA_964590825.1 uncultured Rhodobacter sp.
AGCCAATAGCGCATGTTGCGGTATTGCGGGCGAATGGTGCAGGTGATGGTGGCGCGCGGTTCGGTGGCGGCCACCGCCGCGCAGACCTGTTGCAGCAGCGCCCCCCGCGCGGCCAGCCCATCAAGCTCGAAATCGCGCAGGATGACGGAAAACTCCACCTCCGCCGCCGTTCCCGCCATGTTGGTGATGTGCCAGAAACCGTCGCGCCCCTCCACCACCTCGGGCGTTTGCGTGGCCTGCGGCAGCATCTCGATGATCTTTGCCGCCAGATGCAGGGCATTGACCATCTTGCCTTTCGCGGTGCCGGGATGGGTGGAAACCCCCGTCACCTTCACCTTGGCGCCATCGGCGGAAAAGCTTTCATATTCGATCTCGCCCACCGCGCCGCCATCGAGCGTATAGGCGAAATCGGCGCCCAGATCGGCAGGCAGCCGCGCATCCACGCCCCGGCCGATTTCCTCGTCCGGGGTGAAGGCCAGCCGCAGCTTGCCATGCGGCAGATGCGGATGGGCCAGCAGATGCTCGGCCATGGTCATCAGCACGGCAATGCCCGCCTTGTCATCGGCACCCAGAAGCGTTGTGCCCGAGGCGGTGATGAGGTCATGGCCAAGCTTTTCGGCCAGATAGGGGCTGGCCTCGGGCGAGAGCACAAGCCCCGGCGCATCGGGAAAGGTGATCTCGCCCCCGTTATAGCCCCGGATGACGCGCGGCCTGACCCCGGTGGCATTATAGGCCGGGGCGGTATCCATATGCGCCAGAAGCCCGATCACCGGGCCGGGGTGGGGGCCGGGGGTGGTGGCTGGAACGGTGGCCAGAACCGCACCATAGGGGGTAATCTCGACCTCTTGCGCGCCGATCTGGCGCAATTCATCGGCCAGCATCCGCGCCAGGTTCAGCTGAATTTCCGTGCTCGGGCTGCTGGGGCTGTCTTCGTCGCTTTGCGTGTCCACCGCCGCATAGCGCAGCAGGCGGGTTTCGAGGCGGGTCGGGAAATGGGTCATCGGCGGCTCCTGTCTTGCGCCGATCAGCGCTTGGCCGCACGCAAGTGTCAAGCCTTGCCCCATCGTTTCGGCACCGATACACAGACGCTCCGCCCAGGGGAGAATTGCATGACCACCGCCCACCGCATCGCCCGTATCATCGCCGCCGAAATCGCCGCGACCCCCGCACAGGTGGCCGCCGCCGTGGGTCTGTTGGACGAAGGCGCCACGGTGCCCTTCGTGGCGCGCTATCGCAAGGAGGCAACCGGGGGGCTGGACGATACGCAACTGCGCAACCTGGCCGAACGGCTGGCCTATCTGCGCGAACTCGAGGCGCGGCGGGCGACGATTCTGGCTTCGGTGACCGAGCAGGGCAAGATGACCGACGATCTGGCTCAGGCTTTGGCGCGGGCGCAAACCAAGGCCGAGTTGGAAGACCTCTATCTGCCGTTCAAGCCCAAGCGGCGCACCAAGGCGATGATTGCGCGTGAAAACGGGCTGGGCGGGCTGGTCGAGGCGATTCTTGCCGACCGTCAGGCCACGCCCGAGGTTCTGGCCGCGACATTCCTGTGCGAGGCCGTGCCCACGGTGAAGGAGGCATTGGCCGGGGCCCGCGAGATTGTGGCCGAAGGGCTGGTGGAGAATGCGCAACTGCTGGGTGATCTGCGAAGCTTCCTGCAGCGCGAGGCGTTTCTTGTGGCGCGGGTGATCGAGGGCCAGCAGGAAAAGGGTACCAAGTTTTCCGATTATTTCGACCACCGCGAGCGCTGGGCCACGGTGCCCGGCCACCGCGCGCTGGCGATGCTGCGGGCCTCGAACGAAGCCGTGGTGACGCTGGACATCGCCCCCGACGAAGCCGGCGTGGCGCAGGCCGAAGCGATGGTGGCGGCCGCGCTCGGGGCCCGCACGCAGGGGCCGGGCGACCAATGGCTGCGCGCGGCG
>CAZPWV010000001.1:1932-6845 GCA_964590825.1 uncultured Rhodobacter sp.
TGGAGCTGGCGGGTCAAGCTGAGCCTGTCGATGATGCTTGATCTTTTGTCGGACATGCGGGCCCGTGCGCAGGACGACGCCATCCGGGTCTTTTCCCGCAACCTCAAGGATCTGCTGCTGGCGGCTCCGGCCGGGGCAAAAACCACGCTGGGGCTGGACCCCGGCATCCGCACCGGGGTGAAGGCGGCGGTGATCGATGCCACCGGCAAGCTGGTGGCGACCGACACGATTTACCCGTTCCAGCCGAAAAATGATCTGCGCGGGGCGCAGGCGGCGCTGATGCGGCTGATTGCGGCGCATCGGGTGGAGCTGATCGCCATCGGCAATGGCACCGCCAGCCGCGAAACCGAAAAGCTGGTGGCCGAAACGCTGAAGCTGCTGCCCGAGCGGGTGAAGGCGCCCACCAAGGTGGTGGTCTCCGAGGCGGGGGCCTCGGTCTATTCCGCCTCGGAACTGGCGGCGAAAGAGTTTCCGGGGCTTGATGTCAGCCTGCGGGGCGCGGTTTCGATTGCGCGGCGGCTGCAAGACCCGCTGGCCGAACTGGTCAAGATCGAGCCGAAATCGATTGGCGTGGGGCAGTATCAGCACGATGTTGACCAGTCGAAACTGGGCCGGGCGCTGGAGGGCGTGGTGGAAGACGCGGTGAACGCGGTGGGGGTTGACCTCAACACCGCCTCGGCGCCGCTTTTGGCGCATGTCTCGGGGCTGGGGCCGGGGCTGGCCGAGGCAATCGTGGCGCATCGCGATACAAATGGCGCCTTTCGCAGCCGCAAGGAGTTGCTCAAGGTCTCGCGGCTCGGGCCGCGTGCCTTCGAGCAATGCGCGGGTTTTCTGCGCATCCGCGACGGCGACGAGCCGCTCGACGCCTCTGCCGTTCACCCCGAGGCCTATGTGGTGGCGCGGGCGATCGTGAAAGCCTGCGGGCGGGATATTCGCACCCTCATGGGCGATGGCGCGGCGCTGGGCCGGCTGCGGGCACAGGATTTCGTGTCCGAGAGCTTTGGCCTGCCCACGGTGCGCGACATTTTTGCGGAACTCGAAAAACCGGGCCGCGACCCGCGCCCGAGCTTTGTCACCGCCAGCTTTGCCGAGGGGGTGGAAGACATCAAGGACCTGCGGCCGGGAATGGTGCTGGAGGGCACGGTGACGAATGTGGCGGCCTTTGGCGCCTTTGTCGATATTGGCGTGCATCAGGACGGTCTGGTGCATGTCAGCCAACTGGCCGACCGTTTCGTGAAAGACCCGCATGAGGTGGTGAAGGCGGGCGATGTGGTGAAGGTGCGGGTGACCGAGGTGGATGCCGCACGCAAGCGCATCGGCCTGACGATGCGCAAGGACGGGGGCACATCGGCCCGCGAAAACCGCGCGGCCCGTGGCCCCGCCAGCAGCCCCGAGGGCGGACCGAAACCGCCTAAAGCCAAGCCGGTAATGCAGGCATCGCCCTCAAGCACCTCCGGGGGCGCCCGCGGGAACGACAGTGCAACCGGGGCCTTCGGCGCCGCCCTGCGCGATGCGATGAAACGCCGCTAGGCGCCATTCACGCTGCGCAAGCTGCGACAGATTCGCCCAAACCCGCCAAATCGGGCGCAATTTTGATGCGCGTCATGGCGGGCTTTGCGCCGTGATGCTTAAAATTGCTGGTAATGGCACAGGAGGACGCCATGACCATCTCTTACGGCTTCAACGCCTATGTTCACACGATCCGCTTCAATGATGACTGGAGCGAACGTTTCACCACCCTCACGAATACGCAGGTGGTGGTGACCGCACCCGACGGCGACCCCGGTTTCACCATCGACGAATGGGGCTATGCCGGCTTCGATCAGCTGAGCGACAGTGCGATCCGCTACAGCACCCCGACCTATGGGGCCGTGGCCGATACGCTCAGCCCGGAAAACCCCACCAGCCTGCGCCGCGTCGTGCAGCCCGGTGGCGAGGTGACCTATCTGCTGGTCATCGACCGGCATGTGCGCACCGCCGATGACCGGATCATCGGCTTTGACGATATCTATTTCTATGTGTCCGGGGCGCCGCTTCCGGCCTTTGCCTCGAATACCGAGTTCGAGGCCTGGTATGAGGCCTCGAGTTGGGGAACCATCGACCCGGCCGATTACCCGGCCGATACGCTGATCGTCTGGGACGACTTCGACATCGACCCGGTCTTTACCGGCACGGCGCAGAACGAGACCCTGACCGGCACCGAGTTTTCCGATCTGATTTCGGGCGGGGACGGGGCCGATACGCTGATTGGCGCCGAAGGCAACGATACGATCCGCGGCGGCGATACCTCGGCCGACCTGCGCGACGTGATCTATGGCGGCGATGGCAACGACAGTATCGACGGCGGCTATGGCAATGACAACATTCGTGGCGATGGCGGCAATGACATCATCGAAGGCGGTTTTGGCGCCGATACGCTGATTGGCGGTTTTGGCAATGACACGCTTTCGGGCTCGGCGCTGTCGGACCAGATCTTTGGCGGCGATGGCAACGACTATCTCAACGGCGGCTTCGGCAACGACCGGCTCAACGGCGGTGCGGGGGCGGACAAGTTCTATCATCTGGGCGTGGCCGGCCATGGCAGCGACTGGGTGCAAGATTACCACGGCGCCGAAAACGACGTGCTGCTGTTTGGCAATGCCAGTGCTACGCGCAGCCAGTTTCAGATCAACTGGGCGACCACTGCGGGGGCCGGTGTGGCCGATGTGCAGGAAGCCTTTGTGGTCTATCGCCCGACCGGGCAGATTCTCTGGGCGCTGGTCGATGGCGCGGCCAACGATCACATCTGGTTGCAGATCGGCGCCAATACCTACGATCTGCTGGCGTGAGCAAGGGCGCCGAGGGGGGTGACCCCCTCGGCCGCGGTTTGAACGGAGGTCGAAATGACGGGCGTGATGGGGTTTGACGGGTATTGCTTTTCGCGGCGGGTCAATGCGGCGGGAACGGATTACGACGAATTCTTCAGCCACACCACGGTGGCGCTGACCGTGCCGGTCGATCTGGCCAGTTTCACCTTTCTGCCGATCGGTTATATCGACAACAGCGATTACATCGGTCTTGGAATCCGCTTTCCGCTGATCGATCGGGTGATGGACGGCACCGAGGTGCTGGTGGTGCATCACATCACCCATGGGGCGGGGCTGGAAAGCGACGTGATGACCTATCAGGCGCATGTCTGGGACAATGGCGTGCTGATCGGCTTTGACTATCTGGTGATCTGGATGGGCGGCGATCCTTTGCCGCCACTGGGCACAGTCGCGGACTATAACGCCTGGCAAGCCGGGGCGGAGGGGTTCTATCAGCCGATCACCGCAGGGCTTTTTGCCCCCGATACGCCGGTATTCTGGGAACAGTTCGACATCGATCCGGTGATTTCCGGCACCGATGCGGCCGAGCGCCTCGATGGCACCGATTTTGGTGACCGCATCGATGCCGGCGACGGCGCCGATACCGTGGTGGGCGGCACCGGCAATGACACGATCTATGGCGGCGCCAGCCTGGCCGACCTGCGCGATGTGATCTATGGCGGCGATGGCGATGACTGGATCGACGGCGGCTATGGCAATGACAACATCCGCGGCGATGGCGGCAGTGACATCATCGAAGGCGGGTTTGGCGCCGATACGCTGATTGGCGGTCTGGGCGCGGATACGCTCGGCGGCTCGGCGCTGTCAGACCAGATATTTGGCGGCGATGGCGATGACTACCTCAATGGCGGCTTCGGCTTTGACCGGCTCAACGGTGGCACGGGGGCGGACCGGTTCTATCATCTGGGTGTGGCCGGCCATGGCAGCGACTGGGTGCAGGATTACCAAAGCACCGAGGGCGATGTGCTTTTGTTCGGCAATGCCAGTGCCACGCGCAGCCAGTTTCAGATCAACTGGGCCAATACCCCCGGTGCGGGTTCCGCCGATCTGGCCGAAGCCTTCATTGTCTATCGCCCCACCGGGCAGATTCTCTGGGCGCTGGTCGATGGCGCCGCGAACGAGCATATCTGGCTGCGCATCGGCGCCACGACCTACGATCTTCTTCTGGATCTGTGACCGGGGCCGAATGCGGCCAGATGGGTCAGGGCCGCCCTTGGCCGCGCAAATTCCTCTGGCTGGTCACGCTTTGGCCGCAATCGGCCACGAGTCTGGGCCAAACAAAGTTCGGAGGAAGCCATGGCCCAGACGTTCCTGACCCTGTTCAGCAGGTTCCGCGCCCCGGAAGATGCGGTGTTTTGCGCCCGGCTTTCGGCGCTGGGCCAAACCCCGAAACCGCGCCGCCTGCGCAGCCGTGCCGGGGTTTCGCCCTTCCGCTTTGTTGCGGCACGGAGCTTCTGAGCGTCCGCCGCAGTCTGGGGCCTCGGCTTGGGGCCTTGGTCTGGGGCCTTGGTCTGGGACTTGCGCCCGTCAGAACCGGACCTCGACCCCCGGCAGCCGCAGTTCCCGCATCAGTTCGCGCAATTCCTGCCGCGCGGCCACGTTGGAGATGTTGAGGCTTTCCACGCCAAGGTCGCGCAGGTCGAGCAGCGTCATGCCGCGCGGAAACAACTCGCGGAAGATCACCCGTTCGGAAAACCCCGGTGCGACGCGAAAGCCGATGCGCTTTGAAAGCTGCTCCAGCGCCTCGCCCACCTTGCGCTTGTTATGCGCCTGTTGCGCCCCCATGCGGTTGCGCAACACGATCCAGTCGATCGGCTTCAGCCCGGCACGGGCACGCAACTGCCGCGCCGACCAGACCATTTCGGAATAGATCGAGGGGCCGGTGACCCTGGAGGTTTCCGGGTCGATCCGGGCCAGCAGGTCGAAATCGATGAAACTGTCATTGAGCGGGGTTATCAGCGTGTCGGCCAGCGAATGCGCCACCTGGCTGAGGCGGGTATGCGAGCCGGGACAGTCGATGATGATGAAATCGCAGATCGGCTCCAG
>CAZPWV010000001.1:6855-14947 GCA_964590825.1 uncultured Rhodobacter sp.
GCCACGGCGGTGGACAGCCGGTGGTCATAGGGGTTTTCACCCGGCGCCAGAGTGACGGCATCGGCCTCGGGCAATTCGCGGTAATCGGGGGTAGGCAGGTCGAGCCCTTCGCGGGCCATATAGGCAAGGCGGTTTTCCACATAGCGCCCAAAGCTGCGCTGCCGCAGATCAAGGTCGAGCGCCCCGACCGTGTGCCCCATCCGGGCAAGCGCGGTGGCCACATGCATACAGGTGGTCGATTTGCCCGAGCCACCCTTTTCATTCCCGACAACGATGATATGCGCCACGTTCAAAACCCCGGATTGCGGCCCGTCGTCCGGGGCCTGCACGTTTATAGGACGCTCCGGCTACCGAAGGAAGGGACCGGGTGCAAGGGGGAGGTTGGGGCAGCCCGCCGCTCGTCCGATCTGGCGGGCAGGGCGCGGGGCAATGCAAAAGGGCGCCCGCAGGCGCCCTTCCGAAACCTCTGGTTCAGGCTCAGAAGCCCAGACCGGCGTATTTGTTCTTGAACTTCGACACGCGGCCGCCAGTGTCCATCAGCTTGGCCGAGCCGCCCGTCCAGGCGGGGTGCACCGTCGGGTCGATGTCGAGCGACATGGTGTCGCCTTCCTTGCCCCAGGTGGACTTGGTCTGATACGCGGTGCCGTCGGTCATCTTGACGGTGATGAAGTGGTAGTTGGGATGGGTATCGGCTTTCATCGTCCCGTTCCTTATTCCGCTTTGGCTTTGTAGTTCGTGACTTCGGCGATACGGGCCGATTTGCCGCGACGGTCGCGCAGATAGTAAAGCTTGGCGCGACGCACCCGGCCACGACGCACCACTTCGATGCTGTCGATGTTGGTCGAGTAAAGCGGGAACACCCGTTCCACGCCTTCGCCGAAGGAAATCTTGCGCACGGTGAACGAGGCGGCGATGGTGGCGCCCCCCTTGCGGGCGATGCAGACACCTTCGTACATCTGCACGCGGGTGCGGGTGCCTTCGGTCACCTTGTAGCCAACGCGCACGGTGTCGCCGGCCTTGAAGTCGGGGATGGTCTTGCCGAGGGCGGCGATTTGCTCCGCCTCGATTTGTGCGATCAGATTCATCGCGTGTCCTTTCGTTGCTTGCGGTTTGCCCGCAAAGTTGCGCCGCCCGAGAGCTCCGGTCTTCGCTCGGGTCCGCGCCTGAATAGGCACGCCCGCCGGAGGATCGTTCGTCCTGTGTCCACCTTTGCCCCAACCTCAGGCGGCAACCGAAGCAGGCACCGCAGGCACAGGCAAAGGGTCCGAAAGCCGATTCCGGCCCGGACCTGCGCCTTCTAGGGGCAAAGGGGCGGCGGATCAAGGGGGAAGTGGGGGTGTTGCCATGACACGGCTTTTGCCGGTGATGCCTTGCCGGGTTGGCGATGCCTGCGGCGGCAAGGCAATCGGTGTTCATGCCGAACACCGATTGCCCCGCGCATTGCCCATCTGTGCAGCGGGTGGCAGAAAATTAACATCGTGTTCGCTTTCGGGCATATCTGAGCATTTGACGGCAAGGTCTGAACGCCTAGGCTGGTCGCGCAGAAATCAGCCTTGCTGAAACTCGGGAGGATAGCATGAAAACCAAACTGCTCGGCGCTGTCGCCGCGCTTGCCGTGGCCGCAGGCACCGCCGCCTTTGCGCAATATCCGGAAAAAGAGATCCAGGGGATCATCCAATGGGGGGCCGGTGGCTCGACCGATGCGGTGATGCGCGCCGTAACGCCCCATGCCGAAAAGCTCCTGGGTGGCACCGTGGTGATGCAGAACATGACGGGCGGTGTGGGCGCGATTGCCGCGAAATACACCATGACCCAGGATGCCGATGGCTACACCGTGCTGATGGGCGCCGAAAACCCGATGCTTTACAAGGTCATGGATCTTGGCGACTTCGACTACAACAGCGATTTCGAGCCTGTGGCGCTTCTGGCGCGCGGTGTTCCGGTGCTGGTTGCCCGCCCGGATGCGCCCTACAACAGCTTCAAGGAGCTGGTCGAATACATGGCCGCCCACCCCGAAGAGGTGAAATTCGGCTCCACCGGCCCAGGCGGGCTGCCCTCGGTCGTGACCGCGATGCTTGACACCGAAGTCGATCTTCCGGCCACTTTCGTGCCCTATGATGGCGATGGTCCGGCGCTGACCGCCTTGCAGGGCGGGGCAATCGACGTGATGCCCGCCGTTCTGGGCGCCGCGCTCGAAGGCATCAAGGCCGGCCGCATGAAGGTGATTGCGCTGGTCGATGAAACCGAAAATGCGGTGCTGCCGGGCGTTGCGCCGATCACTGTCGCGTATCCGGCCTATGACAAATACCTGCCCTGGGGGCCGTTCTTTGGGGTTTTTGTCAAGAAGGGCACGCCCGAGGATGTGGTGGCCAAGCTGTCGGGCGCCTATCTGGAAGGGGCCAAGGCCCCCGATTTCGTCGAACTGCTGAGCAACCGCGCCTATCTGCCGATCAACATCACCGGTCAGGAGGCCAAGGACTACATGGCCAATTGGCAGTCGGTCACCTCCTGGGTGGTTTTTGACGGCGGGATCGCCAAAAAATCGCCCGAGGACTTCGCCATTCCGCGGCCCTGATCCGAAACGATGACAACGGCACCGCCCCAGACGCCGGGGCGGTGTTTTCGGGAGGAGACATCATGCACGACCCAGGCCGCCGGCTCCCGGGGGAAGGGCTGTTTTCCGCGCTTTTGGCGGTGGCCAGCCTGTATCTCTTTTACGTCGCAACGCAGATTTCCGGTTTTTCGGGCCTGTCCGAACCGGGAAGCTTTCCGATTTTCGTCACCTCCGTGATGGTGCTGACGAGTGTGGCGATCACCTTTCGAACCCTGCGCCTGCCGGCAGGCGCAGACCATGGCTGGCGGGCCATCGTGCCGGGGTTCGTGGTCTTTACCGTGCTGATGATGGTGTTTTACGCCTTTGCGCTGAAACCGCTGGGGTTCCTGCCCACTTCGTTCCTGTTCCTGACGGTTTCCACGCGGGTGATGCTGCGCAGTGGCTTGCTGCGGGCGGCGGCGGTTTCGGCCTTGTCGCTGGTGATCGTCTATGTGGTGTTCCGGCTGATCTTTACCGTGCTGATGCCCGAGGGTGTCGTGCCCGAGCGCGAGATTCTGGCCTATCTGCGTGACATCTTTGCCGGGGGGGCGCGGTGATGGATTGGCAGCATTTCTTCATGACCTGGGTCGAGTTCCGGCTGCTGTTTCTGGTTGCGGCGGGCACGTTTGCGGGCATCTACATTGGCGCGATTCCGGGCCTTTCGGTGACCATGGCGGTCTCGATCCTGATTTCCTTCACCTTCAGCTGGGAAATGTATGACGCCCTTGCGCTGATGATCGGCATCTATATGGGCGGCGTCTATGGCGGCTCGCGCACGGCGATCTTGCTCAATATTCCCGGTGCGCCCTCGGCCATTGCCACCGCGCTCGATGGCTACCCTCTGGCCAAAAAGGGCCAGGCGGGCGAGGCAATCGGCATTTCCACCACGATGTCGGCCTTGGGGGGGCTGGTCGGTATCGCGGTTCTGGCTCTTGCCGCGCCCACCGTGGCCGAGTTCGCCATTCGCTTCCAGCCGCGCGATTACATGCTTCTGGCCCTGCTGGGGATCTTGCTGGTTGGCTCGCTCTCGGGCGAGAGCCTTGTCAAAGGGGTGTTTGCCGGCGCCATGGGCCTGGCCATCGGCTGTGTCGGCCTTGATCCGCTGACCGCACAGGAACGCTTTACCTTCGGGCAGGTCGAACTGTGGGGCGGCATTTCCTTTGTGGCGGTGATGATCGGCCTGTTTGGCGTGTCCGAGGCGCTGATGCAGATGCAACACGTCGATACGCCGGCGGTGAAGCAGATCATCAACCGCATCGTGCCCTCGTGGCGCTCGATCCTCAAGTTCTTGCCCCTGTCGCTGCAAAGCTCGGCCATCGGGGTCATCATTGGCGCGTTGCCGGGCACCGGTGGCGACATTGCCGCGCTGATGGCCTATGACCACGCCAAACGGGTGACGAAAAACCCCGAGGTGCCCTTTGGCCAAGGCGCGCGGGAAGGGCTGGTGGCGCCCGAAGCCGCCAACAATGCCGCTGTGGGCGGGGCCTTCATTCCGATGCTGACGCTGGGCATTCCGGGTGATGCGGTCACCGCCATCATCATCGGGGCCATGTATATCCATGGCCTCAACCCCGGCCCGATGCTGATGATCGAGCGCCCCGAGATGTTCTGGTTCATTCTTGGCGCGCTGGTGCTGGCCACCGTTTTCATGCTGATCTTCGGGCTGACCGGGATCCGGATTTTCGTGAAAGTGGTGGAGTTGCCCCGCGCCATCCTGTTTCCGCTGATCCTGCTGTTGTCGATTGTCGGCGCCTATGCGGTGAACAATTCGATCACCGATGTCTATTTCATGCTCGGCTTCGGCGTGCTGGGGTATTTCATGAAGGTCTATGGCTATCAGCTTGGCCCGGTGATCCTTGGGGTGATCCTGTCGCGGCTGATCGACGACAACTGGCGTCGGGCGATCATTTCCGAGCGTGGCAGCCTGTGGCGGCTGTTCGAGGGCATTCTCACCTCGCCGCTGTCGCTGGTGCTGTTTGTGGCGGTGGTGATGATCTTCATCACCTCGACACCCTGGTGGCAGCGCTGGCGTGCCCGCAAGGCCCCAGCCAGACCCGAGGCCAGACCGGAGGCCTGAACCGCCACCGCCCGCAACGATACGCCCGCCTTTCGGCGGGCGTCTTCGTCAGGCGAAAGGGTCATAGAGGCCGGCCTCGCCCTTCATCAGGGCGCGGCCCATCACCATGCGGTGAATCTCCGATGTGCCGTCGAAGATGCGATAGATCCGGGCATCGCGGAAATAGCGCTCGATCGGCAGATCCTTGCAAAACCCCATGCCGCCAAACAGTTGCACGGCACGATCCACGACCCGGCCAAGGGTCTCGGCGGCCTGCACCTTGACCAGCGAAATGCGGCTGCGGGGGTCGTGCCCGGCGTCGATCTCGGCGGCGGCCTGCCACAGCGCCAGCCGGGCGGCGTTGATCTCCAGCGCGCTGTCGGCAAGCATCTGCGCCACCAGCTGAAAGGTGCCGATGGGCTGGCCGAACTGGCGCCGCGCGCGGGCATGGTCCAGCATCAGATCCAGCACCTTGGTGGCCTTGCCCACCGAACGCGCCCCCACCTGCGCCAGACGCACCCGGCCCAGCACGCCCATCGCCAGGCGAAACCCGTTGCCGCGCTCGCCCAGCAGGCTGACCGGTTCCAGCCGCAGGTTGTCGAAATGCAGTTCCACATGGCTGGTGCCGCGCAGCCCCATCATCGGTTGGTCGCGGCCGATGGTCAGGCCCGGCAGGCCGCGATCGACGAGGAACAGCGAAATCCCCCTGGCGCCCTTGTCGGGGTCGGTCACGGCGGAAACGACAAAGAAATCCGAGACCTCGCCATCCGAGATGAAATGTTTGGCGCCATTGAGAGCCCAGCCGCCGCCGGCCTCCACCGCTTTCGTGGTGATGGCGGCGGCATCGGAACCCGCGCCCGGTTCGGTGATGGCAATCGAACAGACCCTTTCGCCGCGCACGGCGGGGTGCAGCCAGCGGCCCAGCTGTGCGCCCTCACAGGCCAGCAGCACCTCATAGACATTGCCAAAGGCGCGGCGCACGAGAATGTCGGAGGTGCGACCGAACTGTTCCTCGACCAGCATCGTGTCAAAGGCGCTCAGACCGCCACCGCCCTGCGCCGCGGGAATGTTCATCGCGTAAAGACCCAGCGCAGACGACTTGGCAAAGATCGCCTGCGCGGTTTCGGGGGCCAGCCGCCCCGCCTGTTCGACCGCTTCTTCAAGGGGGGCAAGTTCGGTGGCTATGAAGTCACGCACGGTGTCCACCAACAAGCGTTGTTCATGCGAAAGGGTCAGGTCCATGGGGCTCTCCGCTGTGGCCGGGCCGGGCGAGGATTGGCCCGGTGCTGTGCGCCAGCTAGCGAGAGCGGCCCCGCAACGGCAATTGCCCTGACCCGGTTGCGCCGCCTTGCACGAGAGAAAATGCGGAAATTGAGCCGGGTTTCGGGGCTTGATGCCTCAAACCGCCTGCCGCGCGGCAAGGGCCTGCTGCAACACCGCCCCGGTGGTGGCGATATGGGCTTGCAGGGCGGCCACCGCCTGCGCCGCATCGCGCCGCGTTGCGGCCTCGGCAATTGCCTGATGCTCCGCGCCCCCCTCGGCGCAAAGCGCTTCGGGCAGCAGCAGGCGGTAGCGGTCTTGCAGGCCGCGCAATTGCGCGATGATCCCCATCAGCCGCGGTTGGCCGCAGCCCGCAACCAGCGCAACATGAAAGGCGCTATGGGCCGCCTCCCAAACTGCGGTGTCGGTGCGGCGGTCGGCACGGGACAGCCGATAGATCGCCCCCATCACGCCGCTTTCCCAATCCAGGTCACCCTCGGCCACCGCCTGGCGCAGCGCCTGTGTTTCAAGCGCGATGCGCAGCGCGGTCACCTCGGCCAGATCGGCGGCAGAGATCGGCGTAACGGTATAGCCGCGCTGATCTTCGAACAGCACCAGCCCATCGGCGATCAACCGCGACATCGCCTCGCGCAGCGGGCTGATCGACAGCCCATGCGCGTTGCGCAGCAGATCGAGATTGATCTTTTCGCCCGGTGCCAGGGCTCCATGCAGGATCTGGCTGCGCAACTGCGCGGCGAGGCGCGACGACAGCGTGGCTTTGCGGGGCGGGGAAGCAGGGGGCATGGCAGTCCTTTCGCGGCCCCAAAGCATAGGCCCAGCCGGGGCGACAGGCAACGCATCGCGGAATCGTCGATTTTCGGGGGATGCTCTGGCGCCATCGGGCGGGGCTGCCTATAGTCGGGGGCGGAGGGTCCATGTCGCAATCGCTCACCCACAGCACCTATGACCGGCTGCGCGCCGATATCATCTTTGGCCGTCTGCGGCCGGGGCAAAAGCTGCGGCTGGAGGATTTGCGCAGCAGTTGCGGCGTGTCGATTCCCACCCTGCGCGAGGTGCTCAGCCGCCTTGCCGCCGATGGATTCGTCCTGTCCGAGGATCAGCGCGGCTTTTCGGTGGCGCCGATCTCGGCGGAAAATCTGCGGGAACTGGCCGATCTGCGCAAACTGGTGGAGATGGAGGCGCTGGCGCGTTCGATTGCGGCCGGCGATGTGGAATGGGAAAGCCGCGTGGTCTCGGCGCATCACAAGCTGAGCCGGACCGAGACGATGATGGCGGCGCAGACCCCGGCCCTGCGCGATGACTGGAAGCGCTACGATTGGGAGTTTCACCAGACGCTGATTTCGGCCTGCGGGTCGCAAGAGCTGATGGCAATGCACGCGATGGTGTTTGACAAATATCTTCGCTACCAGATGTTGTATCTGACCTTTCGCGGCGCGGTGGCCGCAGACGAGCACCGGCTGCTCAAGGAGGCGGCGCTGGCGCGGGATGTGGATCTGGCGCGGCAGGTGCTGGCGCGGCATATCGAGGGCGGCGTGGCCCATGCGCTTGCCGCCCATGAAAGCCGTGTTTTGCCGCAACGGGCCGCGCCGCGCCCGTGAAGGGCCGCTGCGGCGGGCCGGCCGGGGGTTACCCGGCGTGTGGCGCGAGGATGCGCCGCACCCAGCCGGGATCCGGCAGCGCCGCACCGGAGAAAATCTCGAATGCGCCGATCCCCTGATGGAAATACAACTCGTAGCCGGTCATGAAGGCGGCGCCCATGGCCTCGACCTGGGCGCGAAACGGCGTGTCGATCGGCGTATAGACCGCGTCAAACCCCCAGCGCGGGGCCCCCGTCACGCCCTCGGGCAGGGGCGAACCGGGGCGGCCGGTCATGCCCAGCGGCGTGCAGTTCACCACCCCGTCAAAGCCGGTGATATCGGCCAGTTGCGCCGCCTCGCCCACCTGCACGGCAACCGGCGCATGGGCCGCGATGGCCGCCCCCAGCGAGACGACCTTGGCCAGATCGGTATCGTAGAGCACGATCTCGGAGGCCCCCAGATCGGCCAGTGCAAAGCCCACGGCCCGGCCGACCCCCCCGGTGCCCAGCAGCAGAACCCGCCCCGGAGCCATCTGGCCGAAGCTTTCCCGAATGTCGTTGGGGAGGCCATGGCTTGTGAAACTCC
>CAZPWV010000001.1:14957-43785 GCA_964590825.1 uncultured Rhodobacter sp.
AAGCTTTCCCGAAAGCCCGCGATAAAGCCCGAATGATCGGTGTTGAACGCCCGTGGCCCCGTGGCGGTGAACTTGATCGTGTTCGAGGTGCCCATGGCCGCCACCGCCGCCGTGCCCGCCGGCACCAGTTTGGCCGCCTCTTCCTTGAACGGATAGGTGATGTTCAGCCCGTCGAAACCGCGGGCCTCGCAATCGGCCAGAAGCTCGGAAAAGCTGCGGCCGCGCTCGGCGGGAACGATGAGGTCATAGGTGGTGTTGCGCCCGATGGCGAGGCCGCAAACGCCGTGCAGCACCGGCGAGCGGCTTTCGGTGATGTTGCCGCCGATCAGGCCGAGGCGAAGGGAACGAGAGGTCATCCTTGGTATCCAAGCAGTTGGGGGAGGAAAAGCACGAGATCCGGCACCGCCATCAGCAGCACAAGCGCCATCAAGAGCGCCGCAAGGAAGGGCGCAATGCCCCGGATCACTTCCTTGACCGGAATGCCGGTCACCGCGTTCAGCACGAAGATCAGCATCCCGTAGGGCGGAGTAATCAGCCCGATCATCGTATTGACCACGGCCACCACGCCGAAATGCACCGGATCGATTCCCAGCGCCTTGGCGGTGGGCACAAAGAGCGGCAGCACCACAAGAATGATCGTGCCGCCATCCAGCAACGTGCCCAGCACCAGCAACAACAGGTTCACCCCGATCATGAATTCGACCGGGCCGATCTCGCGCCCCGAAAGCCAGCCCGCCAGCGCATCGGGGATGCGTTCGGCCGCAACGATATAGTTGAAGATCAGCGCCGCACCGATGACGATTCCCACCGTGGCGGCCTGTTGGGCGCTTTCGGAAAACACCCGTCCCAGCGCCGCAAGCCCAAGCTGGCGATAGAACCCCATGGCAAGGATCAGCGCATAAAGCGCGGCGATGGCGGCGGCTTCGGTGGGGGTGGTGGCGCCGCCATAGATGCCGCCGAGCAAGATCACCGGCATCAACAGCACCGGCAGCGCCCGCAGGCTGCGGCGCGGCATCTCGGCAAGCGGCACCGGGGGTTCGCGGCTCATTTCGCCGCGTTTGGCCAGCACGAAATTCATCACGGCCAGCATCAGCGCCATAAAGATGCCGGGCACCACCCCGCCAAGGAACAGATAGCCGATCGAGGTATCGGAAATCAGCGCATACATCACCATGGGGATCGAGGGCGGGATGATCGGGCCGATCACCGCCGAGGCCGCGGTGATGCCCGCGGCATAGCTGCGGCTGTAGCGCCCGCCCTTGGTCATCATCGAGACGATCATCTTGCCCGGCCCCGCCGCATCGGCCACCGCCGAGCCCGACATGCCCGCGAAAATCAGCGATACGGCAATGTTCACATAGCCCATGCCACCGCGAAACCGCCCCACCAGCGCGATGCAGAAATCCAGCAGCCGATCCGAGATCGTGCCCGCGTTCATGATATTTGCCGCGACAATGAACAGTGGCACCGCCAGCAGGATATAGCCGGTGTAGAGATTCTGGATGAGCTGTTCGCCCGCCAGTGCCAGATCGGCGCCCGAGGCCGCCAGATAGGCCACCGAAGCCACGATCATCGCATAGCCGATCGGGGCGCCCAGCGCGGCAACCGCAAACAGCACGGCCAGACAAAGGGCAAAGGCAAGGCTCATTCGGGGCTCCCGTGGCGATCCGGCATCAGTCGGCAAGGATGTCGCGTTCGTCTCTGGTCAGGTCGCGGCCGCGCAGAACCTGGACCACCCGCCAAAGGTAACGCGCCGCCACCACCACCAGAAAGACGATGTAGATCGAAAAGACATGGTCGAGCCGCCAGCGCAGGGTGGCGGATTTCTTGATCTTGTAAAAACTCACATAGTCCCATGTGGCCGGCAGCGCCGCCAGCAGCGCCACCACGATGGCCAGCGCCGCAAGGACGGCAAAAACCCGTTTGCGCCCGGCGGATTGATGCGCATAAAGCAGGTCGAATTTCACATGGTCGCGCTCGTGCAGGGTGAAGGCGGCGGCAAACAGCACCAGCCAGAGCCAGAGCGTCAGCGAAAGCTCGATCGTCCAGCCCACCGACCAACCCAGCACATAGCGCGCCACGATCTGATAGAGAAACACGCCAAAGATGGCGGCGAGCATCCCCGCCGCCACCGCCTTGGCGCCCCGGCCCAGCATTGGCCCGATGCGGTGACCCGGACGGCCCTCACCTGGGTGCATCCTCAGCCCCCGAGCGCGTTGATCTGCTCAAGCACCCCGGCGGGCCAGGCCTTGGCGAAATCCGACCCCAGATAGGCGCCCTGCACCTGCGCGCGAAAGGCCGCCACATCGGGTTCGTAAACCTTCAGGCCCTTGTCGGTCAGGAAGGCCACCAGTTCATCTTCTTTCCGCAACTGGTTTTGGCGGCCGAATTCGGCAGCCTCGTCGGCGGCCTTTTGCACCGCCGCCTGCCCCTCGGGGCTGAGACTGTCAAAAGCGGCCTTTGAAATCGCCAGATAATTCAGATCGACCAGATGCGACGTCAGGATGATCTGGTCGGTCACCTCGTAGAACTTTGCATCGACGACGGTCGGCAAGGGGTTGTCCTGACCATCCACGGCGCCGGTCTGCAGGGCGGTGTAAAGCTCGGTAAAGGCCACGGGAACCGGGTTTGCCCCCAGCGCCGTGCCCAAAAACAGCCAGGCCTCCGAGCCGGGCATCCGCAGCTTGACCCCCGCAAGATCGGCCGGGGTCTTGATCTCTTTGGTGCCCTTCAGGTTCAGTTGCCGACGGCCCAGATACATCACCGTCAAAAGCTTGATGCCCAGCTGATCCTCGACCTTTTTCTTGAAGTCTTTCATCAGCGGGGCGTTGAACACCGCCACCTGATGCGCCGCCGACTGATGCACATAGCCGGCCGAAAAGATCGAGAATTCGGGAATGAACTCCGCCAGTTCCTGCGCCGATGTGATGGCCATCTCCAGGTTGCCGCGGGCAATCGCCTCAAGCTCGGTGCCCTGTTTGAACAGTGTGCCGTTCCAATGCGGTTCGAACTCGGCCACATCGGCGACGGCGGGGGCAAATTTTTCCATCATCGCAATGGCGCGCTGATCGGTTTCGGAATTGACCGAGGAAAGCCGCAGTTTCAGCTTGCCTTCGGCAATGGCGCCGCCGCCCGTAGCGGCAAGCGCCGCCGCAGCAGCCGAAACCGCAAGCAGGCTGCGGCGGGTGAAAATGGCAGTCATGGCGTCCTCCCTGGATCGCGGTGCTCCCCTCCTCCGGGGATGGGCAAGTCTTGTCGGATTCGATTTGTTTGTCCAGAAAATATGCTACAATACAAAATAATCGATTATCAGGCGGAAAAACTCAGAGAGTCAGATAATAATCGATTATCACCTTTTCTGCTTCGGGCACTTGCGCTAGCCTCGCCGCAGTTTCACGATCTGTGATGCGTGCATCTGCCGGAGGACCCGATGGGCAAGACGATCTACATCTTGAACGGCCCGAACCTGAACCTGCTGGGCAAGCGCCAGCCCGAGATTTACGGCCACGATACGCTTGAGGATGTCGAGCGCACCTGCCGTGCGCTGGCGGCGGAACAGGGGTTCGAGGTGGCGCTGTTCCAGTCGAATTACGAAGGCGGCATTGTCGATCGCATTCATGAAGCGCGCGAAAAGGCCTGTGCCATCGTCATCAACCCCGGTGCCTATACCCACACCTCGGTGGCGATTCTCGACGCGCTGAACGCCTTTGAGGGGCCGGTGTTCGAGTGCCACATCTCGAATGTCCACAAACGCGAGAGCTTTCGCCACCATTCCTATGTGAGCCTGCGCGCCGATGGGGTGATGGCGGGCTTCGGGGTCGAGGGCTACGCGCTTTGCGTGCGCCGCGTGTGTTCCCTGCTCAAGGACAAATAGGCCATGGATCTGCCAAGGAACGCCTTCAAGGCGGCGCTGGCCGAGGGGCGCCAGCAAATCGGGCTTTGGGTGACGATCCCCGAGCCGGGCCATGTCGAAAGCATGGCGACCTGCGGATATGACTGGCTCCTGCTTGACACCGAACATGTGGCGGTGCCGCTGCATGTTGTGGGGCAGATGCTGCAGGCGGCGGCGCCGTATCCCGGCAGTTGCGTGGTGCGGCCCGGCGCCAATGATGCGGTGGAAATCAAGCGCCTGCTCGATCTTGGGGTGCAATCGCTGCTTGTTCCGATGGTGAATTCCGCCGAGGAGGCTCGCCGCGCGGTGGCCGCCACCCGCTACGCGCCCGAGGGAATGCGTGGCTATGCCGGCATGACCCGCGCCACCCGTTTTGGCACGGTGGCAAATTACCCCGCGCGGGCAGCTCAGGAAATCTGTGTGATCGTGCAGATCGAAAGCACCACCGCACTGGCCGCGATCGAAGAGATTGCCGCCGTCGAGGGGGTGGATGGGTTGTTCATCGGCCCTGCCGATCTGGCCGCCACCATGGGCCATGCCAATGACACCACCCACCCCGAGGTTCAGGCGGCGGTGCTTGACGCCATTGCCCGCATCCGCGCCTGCGGCAAGCCTGCGGGCATCCTGACGCTGAACCCCGGTTTTCTGGCGGCGGCGCATCGGGCCGGAACCGGGTTTACCGCCGTGGCGGTGGATCAGGTCTTGATGGTGCAGGCCGCACGGGCGGTTGCCGCCGATTGGCAAGGGCGGGGCTAGCTGTCCGCCGCAAAAAGCGCGCCCGTATCCTGCATGGCGGCGATTTCGGCGGCGCAAAACCCCAGTTCGCGGGCGATGGCGGCGTTGTCGGCCCCCAGTTCGGGGGCGGCCGTGGGCACGCCAAGCGCCATGTCCGAAAAGTGAAAGGGCAGGTTGGGCAGCCGCAGCCGGCCCAGACGCGGGTGGTCCTGTTCGAGGATCATGCCACGGGCGGCGATCTGCGGATCGGCCACCACCTCGTCGATGGACTGCACCGGGGCGGCCGGCACGGCGCTTGCCTCGAGCGCCGCAAGACAGGCCGCACGCGACGGTTGCGCTGCACACCAGCCCCGCACCAGCGCCATCGCCTCGGCATTATGCGCGTTGCGATCGGCGGCGCTGTGAAAACGCCGATCCGCCGCCAGCGCCTCACCGCCGATCAGCCGCGCCAGCCGCAGCCAGCTGTCATCGACCTGCGCCGCGATGACCAGATACCCGTCGGGCGCGGCAAAGCAGCCATAGATCGTGGAGTCGGGCAGGTTGTCGCCGCTGCGACGGGGCAGGTCGCGGCCCTGCGACATCAGGTAGCCCTGCACGGCATAGTCATGCATCGACACCATGCAGTCATAGAGCGCGAGGTCGATGTGCTGACCCCGCCCGGTCTTGCCGCGTGCGATCAGCGCCGCCAGAATTGCGCTGGTGCCGTGGATGCCGGTGTACATGTCGGCCAGCGGCATCCGAAACAGCGGTGGGGCCTGGCCCTCGGTGCCGATGATCGACATGGCGCCGCTCATGGCCTCGGCGATCAGGCCAAAACCGGGACGATCGGACAGCGGCCCCGAATGACCGAAAGCAGAGACCGAGGCATAGATGAGGCCGGGGTTCTCGCGCGAGAGCTCCGCATAGCCCAGCCCCAGTTTTTTCAGCGCTCCGGGGCGGTAGTTTTCCACAAAAATATCAGCCTTGCGGGTAAGGCGGCGCATCAGCTCCGCCGCCATCGGCTGGCGCAGATCAAGGCAAAGCCCGCGCTTGCCCATGTTTTGTTGCAGGAAATAACCCGAGACGCCGTCGCGCTGGGTCGGGCTGGCACGGCCGGCATCGCCCTGACCTGGGCGCTCGACCTTGATGACGCTGGCCCCAAGCGCCGCCAGCGTGCGCGACATGAACGGCCCCGCCAGAAAATGGGAATAGTCGATCACCGTCAGTCCGGTCAGGGGCAGGTCGGTCATGGCGGCTCCTTGGCTGGCCAGATGCGGCGGGTTGCGCCCAAGCAGTAGCCCGCGCCTGCCCCGCGGCGAAGCGGCAAGCCACCGATGGTGCATCCCCAAAGGCCGGGAGGGCGGAAAAACTTTACCGAAATCAGCCTTGATGCATCAAAACTGCGCGGCGCCGGGCAGCGGGTCACGCAGGTTTTCCCGCAAGATCACCTCGGCGGGCAGCGGCGCACAGGGGTGCGAACGGCCCAGATGCGCGGCCACCGCCGCGGCCAGCGCATGGCGGGCGATGCTGTCAGGGTCTTGATGGATCACCGCATCGATGGTGCCCGCAATCATCGCCTGCCGGGTCTGCGGCGTGAGGTTGAAGGCGACATAGGCCAGATCCTGGCTGCGGCCCGCGTCCAGCACCGCGCGTTCGATGCCGCGGTTGCCGGCCGCGAGGTTGACAATGGCCCGCAAACCGGGCCGACGGCGCAACAGGCTGGCGGTCAGATCATGGCAGGTCTGCGGGGTGTCATCGGTGGAATGGGACTCGACAAGATGCAGGGCCGGGCAGAATTCGCGCAGATAGCTGCGCAGCCCGGCTTCGCGTTCTTCATGGCTGCGATACAGGGTATTGCTGAAAAAGAACGCAACATCTCCGCTACCGGCGCATAGCAACCCCAATATCTGCCCGGCAACCCGCCCCGCTGCCCGGTTGTCAAGCCCGATGAAGGGCAGCGCCGGGATGCCCGGAAGGGTGGTCAAAAGGGCAATCACCGGGACGCCGGCGTCCAGGCAACGCTGCACCGCGTCGCGCACCAGAGGGTGTTCGACCGGCTGCACCAAAAGCGCATTGGCACCGCTTTCGCGGGCGCCATCCATCGCCTCGGCCAGCGCCCGCGGTGCGGTGCGTTGCACGAATTCCACCGCAAGCTGCGCGGCGTTTCCCTGTGCATGGGCGCGCAGGGCCTGGCCCAGAAGCTGGTTGAAAAACCCCGGCGGCCCGCCCAGCAGGGCGCGGATGCGCAGGTCGGCGGGGGCCGGGGGCAGTACCCGAGGCCGCGCACCGCTGGCCTCGAGCGCGGCAACGGCGGCCAGAACCTTTTGCACCGTGGCAGGCCGCACGCCGGGCCGCGCGTTCAGCACGCGATCCACCGTGGCCGTTCCGACCCCGGCATAAAGCGCCACGTCAACGACTCGGGGTTTGGGTTTGTCCTTTTGCTCCATGCCTCAGATGATGCCTTGATGGATGCAAAACGCAAGGTTTTGATGGCTCAGGGATGATGGCGTGCGGCGGCGCGCATTTCCTGCCGCAGATCCTCGATCAGCGCCTCGCCAAAGATCGACACCGGGTATTCGGCATTGACCACGGCATAGGTGCGAAAGCTGGTCGGCTCGGTGAGCGGGCGCACCGCCAGACCCGGCAAACTTGGCCCGGAAACGGAAAACTCGTCGATCAGCGCCACCCCGCGGCCCAGCGCCACCAGCGCCTGCACGGTCTGGCCAAAGCGGGCCTCGATTTCATAATTCGGCTCGATCCCGGCATCGCGCAGGGGGCGGGCCACGATGCCGCCGTAGGGGTCGGAGGGCGAGATTCCCACCATCGGGTTTTGCGCCAGATCCCGCACCGAGACCCGCGTATGCCGTGCCAACGCGTGCGTTTCGGGCAGCAATGCCATCACCCGGCCTTGCCCGATCGGGTGCGAGATCAGCCCCGGATGGTCGATCTTGAACGAATTCGCCACCACCTCGACCTTGCGCAGCAACAGAAAGTCGATGGTTTCCTCGATCTTGGTCTGGTCGATGGTCATGCGCAGGTCGGGAAACCGCGCCTTCATCCGGGTGACCGCACGGGGCAATACATGCTGGGCGATCGAGGGCACCGAGGCGATGGCAAAGACCCGGCTGCCGCCCCGCTTCAGCTTGTCGATGGCGTCCTGCAGGTTCTCCACCTTGGCAAAGACCTCATTGATCTGAGCAAAGATTTCCAGCGCTTCGGGGGTGGGCGCAAAGCGGCCATGGCTGCGCGAAAACAGCGGCAGGCCCAGTTGCCCCTCGGTGTGTTTCATCACCCGGCTGATCCCCGGCGCCGAGACGCCGAGCAGATCGGCCGCCCCCTTGACCGTGCCGGTGACCACGATGGCGCGGATAACCTCGATCTGGCGCAGGGTAAGCATGAGACCTCCATTTCGGGCGATGGCAATAATTAACATAAACGCATCCACAAGGTCCATCGCGGTATTCGACGTTACGAAATGCCGGGCGTAGCTTTGGCCCTGCCAAGCCTTGGGGAGGACGCGATGTACGATCTGGCCGGAGCGGTGCTGGTCGAGGACGAGTTCCTGCGTGACGGGCTGCAAAACGAGAAGCGGTTGTTTTCGCTGGCCGAAAAGCTTGCCTTCGTGGCGGATCTCGAGGCGGCGGGGGTGCGGCGTATCCAGCTTGGCAGTTTTGTCCATCCGAAATGGGTGCCCGCCATGGCCGACACCGATGCGCTGTTCGAGCGTGTCAGCCGCAAGCCGGGCGTGACCTATACCGCGCTGATCCTCAACGATGCGGGGCTGAATCGGGCCTTGGCGGTGCGGGCGGCGCATCTTTCGATGTCGGTGTCGGCCTCGCAGACCCATTCGATGAAAAATCTCAACCGCAGCGTGGCCGAGGCGCGGGCGCGGATGCGCCCCACCATCGAACGGGCGCTGAGCGCGGGGGTCGTGGTGCGGGCGGGAATCCAGTCGGCGCTGGGCTGTGGCTTTGAAGGGGCGATCGACCCTGCGGTGGTGCTGGAGATTGGCGCCGAGTTTTCCGCCATCGGGGTGCAGGAAATCAACCTTGCCGATACCGCAGGGCTGGCCAACCCGCGGCAGGTCTTTGATCTGTGCCGGGCGCTGCGCGATGTGATCCGCCCCGAGGTGGAGCTGTCGCTGCATCTGCATGACACCCGCGGCATGGGGCTGGCCAATTTGGTGGCGGGGCTGCAGGCCGGGGTGCGGATTTTCGATGCCGCGCTGGGCGGGCTGGGCGGTTGCCCCTTCGTGCCGATGGCCAGCGGCAACATTGCCACCGAAGACGTTGCTTTCCTGCTTGCCGGGATGGGGCTGCAGAGCGGTATCGACTGGCGGGCGCTGCGGGGGCCGGTGGCCCGTGCCGAGGCGCTTTTGGGGCGTCGGCTTCCGGGCCGGATGGGCCATGTCGCGCAGCCCGGTGATGCCGCCGCAACCGAAGGAGTTTGCGCATGAGCCGTCTGTATTCGCTGGCCTATCTGACGGTTCCGGGGCTGACGCCCCCCGAACAGGTGCATGTGGCGCAGGCGGCGGGCTATGATGCGGTCAGCCTGCGGCTCATCCAGATGGGGGTGGCGGGCGAGCCGGGGATCGACCCCTGCGCCCCGCAACTGGTGCGGGAAACCAGGGCCGCCCTCGCCTGCACGGGGCTGGTCTGTCACGATATCGAACTGGCGCGGATCCTGCGCGAAAACAGCGCCGCCGATTATGAGCGCGCCTTTGCGGCCGGGGCGGAGCTGGGGGCCCGGCAGGTGATTTCCTCGGCCTGGACCGATGTGCGCAACGATCAGGGCTTCGTGGTCGAGCGCTTTGGCGAGATTTGCGACCTTGCGGCGGGCTATGGGCTGAGTGTCAACCTCGAGTATCCGGCCTTTTCGCGGCTGTGCTGCATCGCCGATGCGCTGGAGGTGCTGCGGGCGGCGAACCGGCCCAATCAGGGCTTGCTGATCGATACGCTCTATCACCATTTCACCGGCGGCAAGCTGGCCGATCTGGCGCTTGTGCCGAAGGGCTGGATCAACTTCCTGCATGTGAATGACACCGACCATGTGGCGTTTTCCAAGGCCGAGATGATCCATATTGCCCGCGACGCCCGGCTGTACCCCGGCGAGGGGGTGATTCCCTTTGCCATGTTTGCCGCCGCCTTCCCCGATGTGGCGATTGCGCTTGAACTGCCCAATGCTGCCCGCCTGGCCGAACTTGGCGCGACCGAACACGCCCGTCGCGCGCTGGTGGCCGCGAAGACCTTTTTCGACGATGGCGCCGCGCGTGCCATCTCTGCCGCCTGAGCGGCCCCAACACCCCGGAGGAACCCGATATGGCCCGAGAGATCACCGCCGAAGAAATCGCCATTGCCGATGACATGATTACCCGTGCCCGCAAGGCGATGGACGAAATTTCCAGCTACGATCAGGCGCAGGTGAACCGTCTGGCCCAGGCCCTTGGCTGGGCTTGCGGAAATGAAAAGACCTTTGTCCGCATCGCGCAGATGGGCGTTGACGAAAGCGGTATCGGCGACCGTGCGGGGCGTGCGGGCAAGCGCTTCAAGGTGCTGGGCGTGCTGCGCGATGCGCTGCGCGGCAAATCGGTGGGGGTGATCGAGGAAGACCCGGCAAAAGGGATCACCAAGATCGCCAAGCCGGCCGGGGTGATTGCCTCGCTCATTCCGACCACCAACCCCGAGCTGACGCCGCCGGTGACCGGGATTTATGCGATCAAATGCAGGGATGCGGTGATTTTCTCGCCCCATCCGCGTGCCAGGGCGACCACCTTCGAGATGGTGCGGGTGATGCGCGAGACACTGGCAAAGCTGGGTGCCCCCCGCGACATTTTTCAATGCGTCGAAAACCCCTCGATTCCGATGACCGATTATCTGATGGCGCAGTGCGACCTGACCATGGCAACGGGGGGCAAGCCGATGGTGAAGGCCGCCTATTCCTCGGGCAAGCCGGCCTATGGGGTGGGCGCGGGCAATGCGACGATGGTGATCGACGAAGATGCCGATATCGCCGAAGCGGCGATGAATTCGCGGATATCGAAAACCTCGGATTTCGGCTCGGGCTGTTCGGCCGATGGCAATCTGGTGATCCATGCCAAGGTTTACGAGGCGATGAAAGCGGCGCTGCTGGCCGAGGGGGGCTATCTGTGCAGCCCGGCGGAAAAGACGCTGCTGCAAAAGGCGCTGTGGACGGAAGACGGCACGCGGCGGATTGAAACCGTGGCGATTGCGGCGCAGCGCATTGCCGAATTTGCCGGTTTCACCATTCCCGAAGACCGCAAGTTCCTCATGGTCGAGCAAGATGAAATCGGCAAGGCACACAGGTTTTCGGGCGAGAAGCTTTCGGTGACGATGGCGCTTTTCAAGGCGGCCGACTTTGAGGATGCGCTGGCCAAGGTGCGGGCGATTTACGAGGTCGGCGGCAAGGGCCATTCCTGCGGCATCTATTCCTTCGACGAAGACCATATTTTGCGTCATGCAATGAATGCGCCGGTCAGCCGGGTGATGGTGCGCCAGCCGCAATCCAAGGCCAATGCGGGGTCGTTCGAAAACGGGATGCCGATGACCTCCAGCCTTGGCTGCGGCATCTGGGGCGGCAATATCACCAACGAAAACGTCAGCCTGAAGCATTACATGAATGTCACCTGGGTGGCCCGTCCGATTGCCATCGACCGCCCGTCGGATGCGGAACTGTTCGGCGAATTCTACATGACCGAGGTGATGTGATGGCGACGAACCGCATCGAACCGGGCAAGGATCTGATCGCCAACCAGCTGTGCCGTTACCTTGAGGGGCGGGGGGTGCGCCACGTTTTCGGCCTTTGCGGGCATACAAATATTGCCGTGCTGGCGGCGATGGCGGAAAGCGGCATCGCGTTTGTCAATGTGCGCCACGAGCAGATTGCCAGCCACGCCGCCGATGGCTATGCGCGGGTTACCGGCAAGGCCTCGGTGGTGCTGAGCCATCTTTCGCCGGGCCTGACCAATGCCGCCACCGGCGTGGCCAATGCCGCGCTCGACTGCATTGCGATGGTGGTGATTGCGGGCGATATTCCCAGCTACTACTACGGCAAGCATCCGCATCAGGAGATGAATCTCCATGCCGATGCCAGCCAGTATGAAATCTACCGCCCCTTCGTGAAACGCGCCTGGCGGGTCGATACGCCCGAGCTTTTGCCGGAAATCCTGGAAAAGGCCTTTGCCCTTGCCGAAAGCGGCCAGCCCGGCCCGGTGCTGGTCAATGTGCCGATGGATTTCTTCTCGGCGCAGATCGAAAACCGGCTTTGGCAGCGGCTGGGCGCCAATGCCAAAAGCCTGCGCAAACCTTCGCTTGACGATGAAACCGCAAGGGAGATCGTGGGCAAGCTGCTGGCGGCGGCGCGGCCGGTGATCTATGCCGGCGGTGGCGTGGCACTGGCCCGCGCCTGGCCGGAATTGCAGGCTTTTGTCGATCATCTGCACATTCCGGTGGCGCATTCGCTGATGGGCAAGGGCTGCCTTTCCGATGACCACCCGCTGGTGCTGGGCATGACCGGCTTTTGGGGCACCGCCTTCACCAACGAACAGACCCGCAAGGCCGACTGGATCCTGGCGCTGGGCAGCCGCTTCAAGGAGGCGGACAGTTCTTCGTGGTATCCCGAATACACCTTCAATATCGGTGCGGGGGCGACGAAGCTCATTCACATCGACATCGAGCCGCAGGAAATCGGCCGCAACTACCCGGTGGATATCGGCGCGGTGGCCGATCTGAAGGCGGCGTTGGGCGTGTTGCTGCGCGTGGCAGGAGAGATGTGCCCCGAGGGGGTGAAACGCCCCGCGCTGCTGGAGGAAATTGCCAGCTTCCGCACCGCATTCAAAGCGGCCAATGCCGAACTGCAAGGCTCCAACGCCTTTCCGATGATGCCCGAGCGCATCCTGGCCGATCTGCGCAAGGCAATGCCGCGCGATGCGATTCTCACCTCGGATGTGGGCTGGAACAAGAATGGCGTGGCGCAGCAGTTCGACATTTTTACCCCCGGATCGATCCTCATTCCGGGCGGTTTTGCCACCATGGGCTTTGGTCCGCCCGCCGCGCTGGGCGCCAAGGTGGCGGCGCCCGAACGGGTGGTGATCTCGCTGGTGGGCGATGGCGGCTTTGGACAGAACCCTTCGGTGCTGGCCACGGCGGCGGCGGAGAACCTGGCGGTGATCTGGGTGGTGATGAACAACAACGCCTTTGGCACCATCGCCGGGCTGCAAAAGGCGCATTACGGGCTGACCTATGGCACCACCTTTGCCCGGACCGAGAACGCCAACGAGCAAACCCCCGATTATGCCGCCATCGCCCGCGCCTATGGCTGCGACGGGGTGCGGCTGGCCTCGGCCGAAGCCTTCTTTCCGGCGCTTCAGGCGGCGATCGCCTCGGGGCGGCCCACGGTGATCGATGTGGCGATGGTCAACAACCCCACCCCCACCTCGGGGCATTGGAACATCCTCGACATCTATTCGCCCGAGGGGGGCGTGGGTCATGTGAGCACCGGCTGAAATGCCTCCGGCCCGGCCAGAGGCCCGAGGTCCGCGCCCGTGCCCCACCCTCCCCTGGGCGCGGGCGCATCGTTTCAAGTTTGCGCCAGAGGGGCGGCTCGATTAAGCTTTAACCGCACTCGGGGCGCTGCAATCAGTGCCCGCCCTGCCTTCGGAGAACCCCATGTTTCGCTCGATCTCGTCGCTTTCCTTTTCGGGCCAGCTTGAAGACAAGATCGAGGCGGCCGCGAAGGCCGGCTTCGACGGGATCGAGATTTTCCGCGAGGATATCATCGGTTTCGAGGGGCCGCCCGATGCGATCGCAGATTTTGCGGCAGCGGCGGGCATTGCCATCGTTTCGCTGCAAAGCCTGCGCGACTTCGAGGGGTTTTCCGGCGCGGCCCGCGTCGAGGCCTTTGCCCGTGCGGCGCGTTTCGTGGCGCTGGCGCGGCGGATCGGGGCGCCGATGCTGGTGGTTTGTGCCAATACAAAGGCCGAAAGCGACCCGGCCCGTGCCGTGGCGGACCTGCGGGAACTGGCGGCGCTGGCGGGTGCGCAGGGGCTGCGGCTGGGCTATGAGGCGCTGGCCAGCTCGGCGCATGTGAATACCGTGGCCGCGGCTTGGGAGCTGGTGCGTCAGGTCGATGCCGACAATCTTGGCCTGGTGATCGGCACGGTGCATCTTTTCGCCATGGAAACCCCGCTTGGGGTGCTCGACGAGATCGCCCCGGAAAAGATTGCGCTGGTGCATCTGGCCGATGCGCCCAGCCGCAAGATCGACCGTGCCGCGCTGACCCAAAGCTTCCGGCTGCTTCCGGGGCAGGGCAGCCTGCCGCTTTGGGCGGTGCAGGCGCGGCTGGCGGCGCGCGGCTATGACGGGCCGCTGTCGATCGAGGTGTTCAACGACCAGATCCGTTCGCTGCCCGCCTCGCAGATCGCCGCCGATGGCATTCGTGCCCTTCACCTGCTGGAGGAAATGGGCCGCGCCGGGGCCGATGCGCATTGCAACCTGGTTGCCCCGGTCTTTGTCGAATTTACCGCGCAGCCGGGGGACCGCCACGAGATCGAAGGCCTGCTTGCGGGGCTGGGCTTTCGATGCACCCATCGGGCGGGCGAGGTGGCGCTGTGGCGCAATGGCAATGCGGTGATGATGGTCAATGCCACGCGCGGCAGCCTGGCCCATGCCATCTACCTGCTGCAAGGTCCGTCGGTTTCGGGCATCGCCTTTCAGGTCGATGATCTCGATACGCTCGACCGCCGCGTCGGGCTGTTTCATGGCGAAAGGATCAGTGCCACCACCGAGCTGCCCTATGCGCTGCCGGTGCTGCGCGGCCCCGGTGGTTCGGCCTTTTACCTGTGCGGCACAGCGCCCGCGCCAGTGCCGTGGATGGAGCGGTTCACGCCCACCGGTTCCGCGCCGGGCTGCGGGCTGAGCCATATCGACCATTTTGCGCAGGCCCTGCAACCCAACCTGTTCCTGTCGGGGCTGATGTTCTATCGCGCCACCTTCGCCCTGCAGGCCGAGGAGATGCGCGACGTGCTGGACCCGCATGGCACGGTGCATTCGCGGACACTCTCGAATGCCGGTGGCACGGTGCGGATGTCGCTCAACGTCAGCTTTGGCGCCTCGACCACCACACAGCGCTTTCTGGCGCATTCGGGCTTTGCGCCCTGGCATCATGTGGCGCTGGCCTGTGACGACATCTTTGCCTTTGCGGCGGGGCTTGATGCGGCCGACGTGCTGCCGGTGCCGGCGAATTACTACGAAGATCTGGCGCTTCGGTTCGATATCGACGCCGAACTGGTGGCGCGGCTGCGGGCGCTGAACCTGTTTTACGATCGCGATGCGCAGGGCGTCTATCTTCAGCTTTATACCCGCAGCGTGAACGGGTTCTTCTTCGAAATCGTCGAGCGGCGCGGCTACACCGGCATGGGGGCGGCGAATGCTGCGGTGCGGATGCTGGCGCAGTTGCGGGCCACCGAAACCGCCGATGCGCTTGAAATGATGTAAGCCCCGCATGGCGGGCGCGGGAAATCTGCCGGGACACCGAAAAAACGCCGGACGCCCGTTGACCTGCGCAGCGGCGCGGGGCAAGCCACGGCGCAGGGGGACAGAGCCATGGCCAGCATGATCCGCATCGAAACGGTCAGCCTTGCGCGCGAGGGAACGCCGGTGTTTGCCGGGCTGGATCTGCGGCTGAGCGAGCGGCGCATCGGCATTGTCGGGCGCAACGGGGCGGGGAAATCGTCGCTGATCCGGCTGATGGCGGGGCTGGTCGCCCCCGATTCCGGGCGGGTGACGGTGAACGGCGCCGCGGTGGCCACCGACCGGCGGGCGGCGCTGGCCACGGTGGGTGTCCTGTTTCAGAACCCCGATCACCAGATCATCTTTCCCACGGTCGAGGAAGAAATCGCCTTCGGGCTGGAACAGCAGGGCCAGACCCGGCCTGAGGCGCGCCGCCTTGCGCGCGAGGTTCTGGCCCGCCATGGGCGCGAAACCTGGGCCGGGCGGCTGTGCCATCAGCTTTCGCAGGGGCAGCGGCAATTGTTGTGCCTGATGGCGGTGCTGGCGATGCAGCCGGACTGGATCCTGTTTGACGAGCCGTTCAACAGCCTCGACCTGCCCACGGCGCTGCGGATCGAGGCGCAGATTGCCGGTCTGGCGCAGAACGTGGTGCTGATTACCCACGACCCGGCCCGGCTGGCGGGGTTCGAGCGGATCCTCTGGCTGGAGGAAGGCCGCCTTGCCGGTGACGGCCCGCCTGCCGAGGTCTTGCCGCGCTATCAGGCAGCGATGGCCGAACTGGCCCGGAGCGTGCCGTGCTGAGCCTTGCACTGCCGGTCCAAAGCTGGGCGCACCGTCTGCCTGCGGCGGGCAAGTTTGCTGGTCTTGCGGTGGCGATGGTGGGGCTGATGCGGCTGGCCTCGGTGCCGGGGCAGGCGGCGGCGCTGGCGCTGGTGGCGGGGCTTTATCTCAGCCTGGGCGGCGCGGCGGCGCGGGCGGGGCTTGCGGCATTGCGCCCGTTGGTCTGGGTTGTTGCGGTTCTCCTTGTCTGGCATCTGTGGCGGGGCGAGGCCCGGCTGGGTCTGGTTTTTGCGCTGCGGGTCTTTGTCATGGTGGGGCTGGCCAATTTTGTCACCCTCACCACCCCCTTGCCCGAGATCATTGCGGTGATCGAGCGGCTGGCGCGGCCGCTGGCCTGGTTTGGCCTGTCGCCCCGCCTGCCGGCCATGGCGGTGGCGCTGGTGATCCGCTTTGTGCCGGTGCTGCGGGCCCGCCATGCAAGCCTGGCCGAGGCCTGGCGTGCCCGTTCGCCACGCCGCCCCGGCTTGAGGATCGTGGCGCCATTGGCTTTTTCGCTGCTTGACGACGCCGATCATCTGGCCGATGCCTTGCGCGCAAGGGGAGGGATCGTGCCCCCGCAGTCTTCAGGGAGAAAGACCGATGGAACGTAACTTTACCCTCGTGGTGCTGTTCGCCGCGCTGATCGTGGTGCTGGGTCTGGTGCCGGCTATTCCGCTTTGGTTCGGGGTGCCGATCACCATGCAGTCGCTGGGGGTGATGCTGGCGGGCGCGGTGCTGGGCAGCTGGCGCGGGGCGGGGGCGGTGCTTCTGGTGCAACTGCTTGTGGCGATCGGCCTGCCGGTGCTGGCGGGCGGGCGTGGCGGGCTTGGCGTTTTTGTCGGGCCGACGGCGGGGTTCCTGATCGGCTGGCTGCCGGCGGCTTTTGTCACCGGGCTGATCGTCGAGCGGCTGCGCCGCCTGCCGATTGCGGTGGTGGCCGGGGGGGCCTCGGTCATTGGCGGCATCGGCGTGATGTATGTCTTTGGCATATTCGGCTTTTGGCTGTTCAAGAATGCGGGCCTGGCGCCGAGCGATGCCCGGATGAGCCTCTGGACGGCGACCACGATCATGGCGCCCTTCATTCCGGGCGATATTCTCAAGGCGGTTCTTGCCGGTGCCGTCACGCAGACGATTGCGCGCTATCGCCCGGCGGCGCTTTTGGCGCGGGGCTAGGCGGCGGGGGCAAAGCGGCGGGGGCTGAGCGGCGGGGCTGGGGGCGGCGAGAGGCCGGTCCGCTTCGGCGCCAGTCGCGGCAATTGCGGGCATTGCAACTTTTCGGGCGGCGGCGCAGGGTCTGGCAAACCCAGCCCACAGGTGCCCCATGCCCGACCTTCCTGCCTCGGCCCGCGTCGTCATCATTGGCGGCGGCATTTCCGGTTGCTCTGTCGCCTATCATCTGGCGGCGCTGGGCTGGCAAGACATCGTGCTTTTGGAGCGCAAGCAACTGACCTCGGGCACCACCTGGCACGCGGCCGGGCTGGTGGGGCAGTTGCGCGCCAGCCAGAACATGACCCGGCTGGCAAAATATTCCGCCGACCTTTACCGCCGGCTGGAGGCCGAAACCGGCCTTGCCACCGGCTTTTCCGCGCGGGGCTCGATGAGCGTGGCGCTGAGCGGCGAGCGCCACGAAGAGCTGTTGCGGCAGGCGTCGATGGCGCGGGCCTTCGGGGTCGAGGTGAATGCGCTGTCGCCCGCCGAGGTCAAGGCGATGTATCCGCATCTGAACACCGCCGATGTGGTGGGCGGCGTGCATCTGCCCGGTGACGGTCAGGCCGACCCGGCCAATATCGCGCTCGCACTGGCCAAGGGGGCGCGGATGCGCGGGGCGCAGATCTGCGAAGGGGTCAAGGTCTGTCGTGTGACCACCGACCGGGGGCAAGTCAGCGGTGTCGATTGGGAGGCCGGGGGCGAGCGGGGGCATATTGCCGCCCGCCATGTGGTGAATTGCGGCGGCATGTGGGGGCGTGATCTGGCGGCGCAAAACGGTGTCACGCTGCCGCTGCACGCCTGTGAGCATTTCTACATCGTCACCGAGGCAATTGCCGGTCTGGCGCAGATGCCGGTGCTGCGGGTGCCCGACGAATGCGCCTATTACAAGGAAGATGCCGGCAAGATATTGCTGGGGGCTTTCGAGCCGGTGGCAAAACCCTGGGGCATGGGGGGCATTCCCGAGTCCTTCTGTTTCGACCAGCTTCCCGAGGACTTCGACCATTTCGAGCCGATCCTCGCACAGGCGGTGAACCGGATGCCGATGCTGGAAAACGCGGGCATCCACACGTTTTTCAACGGGCCGGAAAGTTTTACCCCCGATGACCGCTATTATCTGGGCGAGGCGCCGCAGGTGACGGGCTATTGGGTTGCGGCGGGTTACAACTCGATCGGTATCGTGTCTTCGGGCGGGGCCGGCATGGCGCTGGCGCAATGGATGAACCGGGGCGAGCCGCCCTTTGACCTCTGGGAGGTGGATATCCGCCGCGCCCAGCCGTTTCAGCGCAACCGCCGCTATCTGCGCGAACGCGTCAGCGAGACCCTGGGCCTGCTTTATGCCGACCATTTCCCCTATCGGCAGATGGCCACGGCGCGGGGGCTGCGCCGCTCGCCGCTGCACGAACATCTGCGTGCCCGCGGCGCGGTTTTCGGCGAGGTGGCGGGATGGGAACGGGCAAACTGGTTTGCCAATCCGGGCGAGGTGGCCGAATACCGCCATAGCTGGCAGCGGCAGAACTGGTTTGCCAATTCCCGCGCCGAGCATATGGCGCTGCGTGAAGGGGTGGGGCTTTTCGACATGTCCTCCTTTGGCAAGATCCGGGTCGAGGGGCGCGACGCGCTGCCCTTTCTTGACCGGCTTTGCGCCAATGTCATCGATGTCGAACCGGGGCGGATCGTCTATACGCAGATGCTCAATGCCCGTGGCGGCATCGAGAGCGATCTGACGGTGACCCGGCTTTCGGAAACGGCGTTTTTGCTGGTGGTGCCGGGGGCGACGGTGCAGCGCGATCTGGCCTGGCTGCGCCGCCATCTGGATGGGCACTGCGTGACGATCACCGAAACCACCGCCGCCGAGGCGGTGCTGTGCCTGATGGGGCCACGGGCGCGTGACCTTCTGGCCCGCGTCTCCCCCGATGATCTGTCCAATGCCGCATTTCCCTTTGGCACGGCGCGCGAGATCGAACTGGGGCTTGGCCTCGCACGGGCGCACCGGATTTCCTATGTCGGCGAACTGGGCTGGGAGCTTTACATCTCGACCGAACAGGCGGCGCATATGTTCGAGGTGCTGGAAGAGGCCGGGGCCGATCTGCGGCTGAAGCTTTGCGGGCTGCACGCCATGGACAGTTGCCGCATCGAAAAGGGTTTTCGGCATTGGGGCCATGACATCACCGACGAGGATCATGTGCTTGAGGCCGGGCTGGGCTTTGCGGTCAAGCCGGACAAGGGCGATTTCATTGGCCGCGTGGCGGTGCAGGAGCGGCGCAGGGCGGGGCTGTCGCGCCGTTTGATGCAGTTCCGCCTGACCGATCCGGCGCCGCTGCTGTTTCACAACGAACCGATCCTGCGCGACGGGCGCATCATCGGGCAGGTCAGTTCCGGTGCCTATGGGCATTATCTGGGAGGCGCTATCGGGCTTGGCTATGTGCCCTGTGCGCAGCCCGGCGAAAGCGCCGCCGAGATGCTGGCCGCGCGCTATGCGATCGAGGTGGCGGGACGGGTCTTTGCCGCCGAGCCCAGCCTGGTGCCGATGCATGACCCGAAAGGGCTGCGCGTTCAGGGCTGAGACTGCCGCGCCCCGCGTGCCATGGCCTGCACCAAAGCCGCCACTTCGGCGTGCAGCAGGGCCATCGGCACCCCGACAAAGCGGCCCTGCAAGGCCAGCGCCACCACCCCATGCGTGGCCGCAAAAACCGTGCGGGCCCGCAGAATCAGCGCCTGCGTCCCCAGATCGGGGCGCAGCCTGGCCAGGGGCGGAACGATCACAGCAATCAGCACCTCGTGGTCGCGGCGATGCCAGTCGGGCAATTCGACCCCCTCGGGCAGGCGATGTTCAAAGAGCGCAAGCCACAGCAGGCGGTTGCTCAGGGCAAACTCGGTATAGCCCGCCGCGAGCGCCAGCAGCACCGCTTCCGGGTCGTCGCCCGCCTGTTGCGCGGCCTGTCGCAGCGCCGCGCCGAGCCGTTCGAGGGTGCGGGAATTGACCTGCAAGACCAGCATGTCGAGATCGTCGAAGGCGGTGTAAAGCGCACCAAGGGCACAGCCCGCCGCCGTGGTGACCTCGCGCGCTTTCAGCCCGCCCAACCCCTGCGCGGCAATCTGCGCTTCGGCCGCCGCCACCAGACGGCTGCGCAGATCGGCCCGTTTCTCTTCGCGATTGCTTTTCATCGCCCCTCCGAAGTTTTTCGAACGTCGTTCAAAATAGCTCTTGAACGACGTTCATGATTCTGGCACAAGGTGTTCATGAACAACGTTCATATCCAAGGAGGCTGCGATGTTCAAGATGATAACCACCCTTGTGCGGGGCCGTGGCAATGATGCCGCACAGGCCTTCACCGATGCGAATGCGCTGACCATCCTGCGCCAGCAATTGCGCGATGCCGCCGACGGGCTCGAAAAGGCCCGCCGTTCGGTGGCGGTCGTGATGGCCTATGCCGAGCGCGAAAAGAAAACGGCCGAGCGCATTGTCGCGCAACGGGGCGACCTTGAGGCCCGCGCCATCGAGGCGCTGAAGCAGGATCGTGACGAACTGGCCGCCGAAGCCGCCTCGGCGATTGCCGAGCTGGAGGCCGAAGGTGCGGCAAATGCCCGGGCCATTGCGCATTACTCGGCCGAAATCGCCCGCCTGCGCGAACAGGTGGCGCTTTCCGAGCAGCGCCTGCGCGCCACGCAGCGCGGCTATCAACTGGCCGATGCCGCGGCCAAAACCCACAAGCTGCGCGGCACCCTGCCCGATGGGGTGATGGTCTCGCTGCGGGAGGCCGAGGCCACGCTGAACCGGCTGCAAGAGCGCCATGACCACGCCGAAGAGGTTGAGGTTGCGATGGTGGAGCTGACCGCCACCAATTCGGCCGAAACCGTCTCGGCACGGCTTGCCGCTGCCGGCTGCGGCGCACCGCTGCGCGAAGGCGCGGCCCAGGTGCTGGAGCGTCTGCGCGCTCAGGCCCAATCCACTCCCTGACCCAACCCCTTACCTGCCCCCCCGAACAAAGGAGCCACTCATGTCGAACTATGTCCCCAAGGTTTCCGAGGCCTGGAACCTCTTCACCTATGCCAACTTCATCGTCGCCGCCGGTATGATGACGGGCGGCATCTACTTTCTCGAGGCGAGTTTCTCGGCCAAGGGCTTTTACTCGATGGCGGCGCTGATGCTGGTCTACTCCACCGCGGGCATCACCAAGGCGTTGCGCGACAAGGAAGAATCCGACCGCATCTATAACAAGATCGAAGACGCCCGCACCGAGCAACTGCTGGCCGAAGTCTCGAAAACGGGGCGGGTCTGAGGCTCTCGGCCTGCCAGCGGCAGCCCTGGGCGTCGCGCGGCAGGCCGGGGGCGGGGCGGCGTTCCGCACCGGCTTGCGCTATCGCTGCGACGGCGGATAGGTTGGGGCAACGCCCCGGCCGTTTCCGTTTGGTGAGAGCAGTGAAGATCGCGCTGAAATCCTGGTTCTCGATCTTCTTTCGGCGCTATTTCGATGTGCGGATGCGCTCGGCCGGGGGCATTGAAACGCGCCTGATCGAGCGCCCCGGCAAATGGATGCCCGCCAAAGACCTGGATGCGCTGATCGCCGATCTGCGGCAGGTGGCGGGGCAAAGCCTGGCGGCGGGAACGCTTGGCTATGGCGTCTTTTCGGCGGACCGCAGCCGGATGGAACAATCGATCATCACCCTGGTGCGCGATCAGGCCACGGGGCAGCCGCTGGCCTTCAATGCGCTGGTGGTGATGGATTTCGAACTGGCGGGGCGCCCGGTGCAGGTGCTCCATCTCGGGCTGGTGATGATCGACCCTTCGGTGCGCGGCCGTGGCCTGTCGTGGATCCTCTACGGGTTGACCTGCTTTCTGCTTTTCCTGCGCAACCGGCTGCGCCCGCTCTGGGTGTCGAATGTCACGCAGGTTCCGGCGGTGGCGGGAATGGTGAGCGAGAGCTTTTCCGAGGTCTTTCCCGGCCCGGAGCCGGGGCCGCGCCGTTCGCTGACCCATCTTTTGCTGGCGCGCCAGATCATGCAGGGCAAACGGCCGCTTTTTGGTGTGGGCCCGGAAGCGGGGTTTGACGAGACGCGGTTTGTCATCACCAATGCCTATACCGGCGGGTCGCAGGCGCTGAAAAAAACCTTTGCGCAGGTGCCGCTGCACCGGGATGCGGCCTATAACGCGTTTTGCGCCGAGCGGCTCGACTATGACCGGGGCGACGATCTTTTGCAGATCGGGCAGATCACCCTGCGCACCGCGCGCAACTATCTGACCGGGGTGGTGCCGCGCAACTCGCTGGCGTCGCTGGCGCTGCTGGCGGTGGCGCTGGTGGTGCAGCTTGCGGTGCTGCCGGTGCTGATGTGGTTCGATGCGGATCGCCCCTGGGGAAGGCTGCGGCCATGGCAAGGCTGAACTCTCGCGCCAGGCGGGGACTTTGGGTTTCGTCACAGGGGGGCACGGATGCAGGCTGAGCTTTTGGCCGACAGCTATGTGTCGCTGGCGGCTTTTGCCGGACTGGCGATCTTTGCCCGGCCGGTGGCCGCGAGTGCTGCGGCCAACCCGTTGGCACCGCGCATTCTTTATGGCATTGCGGTGCTGGCGGTGCTGGTGCTTTCGCGGGTGCTGTTTTGGCACAGCGGCCTGTGGCCCTTCCGTTTCGCCTCGCTGGCCGCTGCCGCGCTGATACCGCTCGCCGCCTTGCTTTGGGCCGAGGGGCTGTTGCGCCGCCACGCCCCGCGTGGCTTCAAGCATTTCGTTGCCTGGGGGGCGGGGCTGTTCGGCTTTCAGTTCCTGGCCCTTCTGGGTATCGGCGGGCTGGTGCTGCGCCGCGACAAGGCCGGGCTGTCGGCGGCCGAGAATCGCGCGGTCGAACGCATCGGTCTGTCGCTGGTGCTGATCGTGCCGTTTCTGATTACCGATTACCGGCTGGATTCGGTGCCGGTTCCGGTGCGGCTAGGCGGTATTGCGATGCTGTTTCTGTGCTGGCTCGGGCTGAGCCTGAGCCGGGCCACCACCAGCCACCGCGATGCCCTGCGCGCGGCCTTCGTGCTGGCGGCGGCGGCGATCATGGCGGGGCTGGCGCTGGCCGGGCTGGCCGGGCTGGACGGGCGGGGCGTGGTGCAGGCGGTTGCAATCGTGCTGGCCTCGGGGCTGGTGGCCGCGATTCATGCCGAAAGCCAGCATCTGGCGGGCGAAGCGCGGCGCGACAGCCTGCTGCGCCATCTGGCCACGGGCGATATTGCCAGCTCGGCGCGGTTCCTGGGTGGTCTGCGCGCGCATCCGCTTGCCGCTGGCGCCCTTCTTTTGCGGGCCGATGACCTTGCCGACCTTGACCTTGGGCTGCTGCAAAAGAGCTTTGCGCATCAGCCGCTCTGGGCGGCGGGGCAGGTTTTGGCCGAGCCCGATACCGCCCGCCGCGAGCAGCTCGCCTTTCTTTTCGAGCGGTTCGAGGCCACGCATGTGCTTTTGGTGGCGGAACATCCCTTTGCGCTGCTGACCCTTGCGATGCCGCATCTGATGCAGGCCCCCGGTGCGCAGACCGAGCTTGAGGTGGTCAGCCGCGTGGCGGTGCTGATCGCCCGGATCGAGGCCGCGCCGGCCCCCGTCGCAACGCCGGAGCAAAGCCGCTAGCCAGCACTGCGGTCGCATCCGCTTTTGCCGCACTGCGGTCGCATCCGCTTTTGCCGCACTGCGGCGGGGCGTCATGAAAAATTCGCAAATCCGTAAAGAAAGCGTCTTTGGCAGCGGTCAAATGGAAGGGGCGCCACCAAGGGGTTCCGCATGCTCGACACCGCTTTTTGCCCGCCGCGCCGCCACGTCCGTGCGCTGTTCGTCTCTGACCTGCACATGGGGGCACGGGGTTGCCGCGCCACTGCCTTTCTCGAGTTCTTGCGGTCGGTCGAGGCGCAGACCATTTATCTGGTAGGGGATATCCTTGATATCTGGCATCCGCGCCGGGTCCACTGGGACGAGGCGCATGATGCGATCTGGAATGAACTCGCGGCGCGGCAAAGCCTTGGCAGCCGGGTCGTCTATCTGCCGGGCAACCACGATGCCGCGCTGCGCTGCGGCACGGGGGGGCGGTTCGGCAGCTTCGAGTTGCATGACACCATCACCCACGAGGCCGCCGATGGCACCCGGTATCTGGTGCTGCATGGCGACCAATGCGATGCCCGCATCTTCCGCTGGCATGTGATGACGCGGATCGGCGCGCGGGGCGATGCGGCGCTGCGGGCGCTGGGCCAATGGCTGCGCCGGCGGCTGCATTCGACGGCGGACCGCGGCCTGTTTGAACTGGCGATTTCGGGGGTGAACGCGTTGATGCTGATTGGCAACGGGTTCGAGGGGCGGCTGGCCGCGCTGGCCCGCTCGGGCGGGCATGACGGGGTGATCTGCGGCCATTTTCACAAGGCCGCACTGCATCTGCGCGGCGGCATCACCTATGCCAATTGCGGCGATTGGGTGGATAGCCAGACCGCGCTTGTCGAAACCTGCGAAGGCGCCTTGCAGATGATCTCCTGGTCGGGCGCGGCCGAAGCGGCGGCGCTGTGGCAGCCGGTCACCGGCGAGGCGCTGCAATGATCGCGCTGGCATTGGCCGCCTTTGCCGCGCTGGCCCTTGCGCTTCATCTGGCCTCGGCAGGGCTGAGCGCCTGGCGTTACCTGCGCCCCGAAGCCGGGCCGGGGGGGATTGCGCCCGAGGCGATGGGGATGCCGTTCGTCTCGCTCATCCGCCCGGTTTGCGGGCTTGACCGGCACGACGCCGAAACGCTTGGCTCGTCCTTTGCGCTGCGCTATCCGGCGCATGAGATTCTCTTTTGTGCGGCCCGTGCGGATGACCCGGCGGTGACGCTTTTGCGCCGGCTGATCGCGGCGCATCCCGAGGTGAACGCCCGGCTGCTGATCGGCGAAGACCGGATCAGCACCAACCCCAAGCTGAACAATCTGCAAAAAGGCTGGCAGGCGAGCCGGGGGAATTTCGTGGCGATGGTGGATTCCAACCTGCTGCTGCCGCCGGACTATCTTGAACGTCTGCTGGCGGCCTGGACGCCGGGCACCGGGCTGGTCAGTTCGCCCCCGGTCGGAACGCGGGGCGAGGGGTTCTGGGGGGCGGTTGAATGCGCCTTTCTCAATGCCTTTCAGGCGCGCTGGCAATTGGCCGCCGACAGCCTTGGCCTGGGGTTTGCGCAGGGCAAGACGCTGCTTTGGCGGCGCGATGTTCTGGAACGTGCCGGGGGGCTTGCCGCCTTGGGGCAGGATCTGGCCGAAGATGTCGCCTCGACCAAGGTGGTGCGGGCGCAGGGGCTGAAGGTGCGGCTGACCCGGCAAGCCTTTGCTCAGCCCATCGGCGCGCGGCAATTTTCCGCCGTCTGGGCGCGGCAGATGCGCTGGGCGCGGGTGCGCCGCGACGGTTTTGCGCTGCTGTTCGGGCTCGAGATATTGTTGGGCCCCTGGGTGCCGCTGGCGGCGCTGTTGCCGCTGCTGGGGGGGGCGGTGCTGCTCTGGGCGCTGCCGTTGCTGGCACTGTGGTATGGGGCCGAATGGGCGCTGTGCCGGGTTGCCGGCTGGCCTTCGACGGGGCGGGATCTGGCGGCCATGGTCATGCGCGACCTGCTGCTGGCACCGCTTTGGGCGATGAGTTGGCGTAGCCGGGGGTTCGAATGGCGCGGCACCGCGATGCGCCCGGTGGCCGAGGGGCAGGGCGCATGACCGGGCTGAGCTGCGTGATCCCGGCCTATGACGAGGCGCCACGCATTGCCGCTGTATTGGCGGCGGTGGTCGGGCATCCCGGCATTGACGAGGTGATCGTGGTCGATGACGGCTCGACCGATGGCACCGCCGAAATCGTTGCCGAAACCTTTGGCGCAGTGGCCGGGGTCCGGCTGATCCGCCTTCCCCGCAACCGCGGCAAAAGCTGGGCGGTGGCCGAGGGAATTGCCGCCGCCACACGCGATCTGGTGGTGTTGATCGACAGCGACCTGCTGGGGCTTGGCCCGGATGCGCTGGACGCGCTGATCGCGCCGGTGCGGGCGGGGCGGGCCGATGCCGCCATCAGCCTGCGCGGCAATGCGCCCTGGCCTTGGCGGCTGATTGGTCTGGATTACATTTCCGGCGAGCGGGTCTTGCCCAGGGCGCTAATGGGCCCGCCCGAAAGCCTGCGACGGCTGCCCCGCTTCGGGCTGGAGCTGCATCTGAACCGGCGGCTGATTGCGGCAGGGCTGCGCCTGGCGGTGGTGCGCTGGCCCGAGGTGGCAAGCCCGTGGAAAAGCGCCAAGCGCGGCCGCTGGGCCGGGTTGCGGGCCGATATGCGGATGCTCTCCGACATGTTTCGCACCGTGCCGCCGCATCAGGCGCTGGCACAGATATTGGCCATGCGGCGGCTGCGGGCCTGAACTCGGCCGCAATCGGGGCCGTCTCCGGGGCCATGGGCGCGGCTAGGGGCGGGGCGGGGCGTCGGGCAGGGCGCCGAACTCGACAAGGAACCGGGCCGAAAGCGGCAGGCTCGCCGCCCCCAGAACCCGCGCCTGCGGCCCCGCCGAGCCGGGCAGAACCATGGGCCGCGCCATGCCCGACAGGTCGATCCGGTCAAGTTCGGCCTCGATCGCGGCAATCAGCCTTTGGCGCAAAGGTGCGGGCAGCCAGCCGTCGATCACCATGGCCTGGAGGTCGCAAAGCGCCGCCGATGCCGCCGCCACATGTGCCAGGCCGCGTGCCGCCTGCGCCAGCCAGGGCGCGACGATTTCCTCTTCAAGGTCCCAATCGGGGGCGGATTCCCACAAGAATGCACCGCTGCGCCCCTTGGCCGTCAGCGCGCGTTCCAGCCCCGAGAGCGAGGCGACCTCGACCAGTTGCCGCGCCCCGCCCGTGCCATCGGGAACCGGCATCGACGCCAATGCCCCGGCATTGCCGCTTTGGCCGGCAAAGGTCGAGCCGCCCAGCACCAGCCCACCACCGACGAAGAACCCGAGGAAGGCATAGACAAAATCCCGTGGCAGCGTGCCTTTGCCAAAAACAAGCTCGGCATTGCAGGCCGCCGATGCATCGTTTTCCAGCAGCACCGGCCAGGGCATCTCTGCCGCCAGTTCGCCCCGCAGGTCGCGGTGGCGCCAGTCGTCCATCGCGCCCGGAGCAAGGCCAAGACTCTCGGCCCAATCCCAAAGTTGAAACGGCAGGCCGATGCCCATGCCCTGAATGCGCCGTTGCAGCGCGGCGGAAAGCGGCTGGACCAGCTCGGTCAGCGAATTGCGCACAAAATCCCGCGTGCCGTCGGGGGTGGGGTAGTCGTGGCGCATCACCGTCGCGGCGCGGACGGCGCCCAGAAAGTCGATCAGCACCATTTCGGTGCGCCGCCGCCCGACCTTGAGGCCCAGAAACAGTGCCCCCTCGGGTGCGAGCGACATCGGCACCGTGGGTTGACCGACCTTGCCGCGCACCGGGGCCTCGCGCTTGAGCAGCCCCGCGCCTTCGAGGCCGCGCATGATGACCGAGACGGTCTGCGCCGAAAGCCCGGTGAGCCGGGCTATTTCCGATTTTGCCAGGGCGCCGTGGCGGCGGATGAGCGACAGCACCAGCCGTTCGTTGCGCGCCCGCATGGCGCTGTGGTCGGTGCCGATCTTGTTGGCCTGCGCCGCCGGGTCGCGGCCTGTATCGTCCCTGCTCGCGGCTTGCACGTTCATCCTCCCCCGTGCGCTCCGGCACGGCCCAGACCGCAGCATGGCGCGGCTCGGGCGGGGGGTCAAGGAATAAATAAATTAAGATGATTTATATGGCTTCGAGCGGACGGAAAACCCGCGCCCGGATCGGGCGCGGGTGCTCGCCAAAGGCCAGGCGTCTTCACGCCTTGGGGCCAGCCTCCAGCGCATCCTCGAATGTGCGCAGCCCGGTGGTGGGCGCCTGCACCAGAACCGCCATATTGCCCGGCTTGTGCTGGTTGCGCAGCATCTTGGTATGGGCCTTGGGAATTTCCGCCCAGGGGAAGACCTCGGACATGCAGGGGTCGATCCGGCGTTCCAGCATCATCCGGTTCGCCGAGGCGGCCTGTTTGAGATGGGCAAAGTGGCTGCCCTGCAAGCGCTTTTGGTGCATCCACATGTAGCGCACGTCAAAGGTGCAGTTGAAGCCCGAGGTGCCGGCACAGATCACCACCATGCCGCCCTTCTTGCACACCAGAGACGAGACCGGAAAGGTGGCCTCGCCGGGATGTTCGAACACCATATCGACGTTGATGCCCTTGCCGGTGATGTCCCAGATCGCCTTGCCGAACTTGCGGGCCTCTTTCAGCCAGTCGTTGTATTCGGGGCTGTTGACCTTGGGCAACTGCCCCCAGCAGTTGAAGTTCTTGCGGTTGATGACGCCCTTGGCACCCAGCGCCATGACGAAATCGCGCTTGTCCTCTTCGGAGATCACGCCAATCGCATTGGCGCCGGCGGCGTTGATGAGCTGGATGGCAAAGCTGCCAAGCCCGCCCGAGGCGCCCCAGACCAGCACATTCTGCCCCGGTTGCAGGTCATGCGGCGCATGGCCAAAAAGCATCCGGTAGGCGGTGGCCAGCGTCAGCGTGTAGCAGGCCGATTCCTCCCAGGTGAGGTGTTGCGGGCGGCGCATGAGCTGCTGCGCCTGCACGCGGGTGAATTGCGAAAACGACCCGTCGTTGGTCTCGTAGCCCCAGATCCGCTGGCTGGGCGAAAACATCGGGTCACCG
>CAZPWV010000002.1:0-10215 GCA_964590825.1 uncultured Rhodobacter sp.
TTTCTCCGAGCGCATTCTGAACGAATGCAGCCCGAAGGAACTGCACCTGATCGACCCCTGGCTGTTTCAGCCCGAATTCGCCAATACCGGATTTGGTCGCAAGAAGAACGAAAACCTGATGGAAGAAAAATATCAGGGCGTAGTGGACAAGTTCAAAGACGATCCGAGGGTCAGGATTCATCGTGGCATGTCCGACGCGATGCTGGCAGCGATGCCCGATGCGAGCCTCGACTGGGTCTATCTCGATGGCAATCACAACGCGCCGTTCATTGACCGCGACCTTGAAATGAGCTTGCAAAAGGTCAAGCCCAACGGGGTCATTTCCGGCGATGATTTCAACTGGCAGAGCGAACGCTCGGATGCGCCGGTAAAACGGGCGGTCGAGGCCGCTTTGGCACGGCTGGGCGACAAGGCCGAACTGACGCTTCTGGCGAACCAGTATTTCATCCGGCTCAAGCGCGGCTGATCTGGGCAGCTTCTTGCAGACGGGGAAATCGGGGGGCAATTTTCCCTTGGTTTTGCGCCATCTTTGGACTTAGGCTTGCGCCGCATGAACAAGCCCGGTGTGGGCCAACAAAGGTGGGAGTGAACGGATGGGCAAGCGGGACGATCTGATCGCCAAATATGCCGATGATTTGAAAAGCAAATGCGGGATGACCCCCGATATGGGGCTTTTGACCAAGGTGACCATCGGCTGCGGCCCGGCCATTTACAATGCCGATGCCGAAACCGTTGCGGCCTCGCAGGAAAGCGAACTCGAGACGATCAAAAAGAATTTCCTGGTCAAGAAACTTGGCCTGAAAGACGGGCCCGAGCTTGGCGACGCGCTGGATGCGGTCTTCGAAACCTATGGCCGTTCGGAGCGCAACAAATACCGCGCCGTGGTCTATTACATGCTGGTCAAGCATTTCAAGAAAGACGGCGTTTACGCCTGAACACGGCTTTTCGTGCTGCAACGCCCGGCTGTCGTCGGGCGTTTGCGTCAGACAAGCGCCTTGATCGCGGCCACATGGGCGGGGCTGGCGCCGATGGCATCGGCCAGAAGCATTGCAATGGCGTCATCCATCGCCTCGGGCGCCACGATGCGGTCCACCAAGCCCCATCCCAGCGCTTCGGTTGCGTCGATCCTTTGCCCCGCCATCAGGATCATCTTGGTTCGTGCCGGGCCGACAAGGGCCGCCAGCCGCTTCGGGTCCGAGGGCTGCGGCAGGAACCCGAGCCGCATCACCGGGTAGAAAAACCGGGCCTCGGCCACCGCCAGGCGAATGTCACAGGCCAGCACCATGCCCATGGCCCCTCCCGCCAATGTGCCGTTGAGCGCTGCGATGGTCAGGCAGGGCAGCGCCGCTACCGCCGCCGAGAGCCGCTCCCAGACCGGATCGGTGGCAAGCCCCGCCCGCGCCTCGTCCAGATCGGCCCCGGCCGAGAATACCTTGCCGCGCCCGCGCAACACGAAAGCATGGGCCTTCGCCTGACCCGCCCGTTCGGCGGCATCGGCGATTTGCCCCAGCATCGCGCGGGTCAGCGAATTGGCCTTGTCCGGCCGATCCAGCGTGACTGTCCAGACCCCGGCTTCCTGTTCCACATGGATCATCGCACCCTCCACCTGCCTGCTGCCCGGCCCTTTCCCGGCAAGCCCGTCTCTCCTAGCAAAGCCATGGCCCCTTGACCATTCCCGGCGCGCGGCGGATGCTGGGGGCCACTCCATTTCTGCAAGAGGTCACGAATGGCACGGCTCAAGTCCGCGGGTGCGGCTGGAATTTTCATGGTGCTTCTGGGCACGGCGACCGCTCATGCCGATGTCACCGCCGAACAGGTCTGGGAGGCCTGGCAAGGGCAATACACCGCGCTTGGCTACGAGATCGCCACCGGCGCCAGCAACCGCGACGGCGATACGCTGGCCCTGCGCGATATCGTGCTTACAATGACCCAGGAACGCTCCACGATGGCGATGACCATCCCCGAGCTGGATTTTGTCGATCAAGGCGATGGCACGGTTGCGGTGACCTTCTCGGACGAGATCACCGCCACCAGCAAGACCTCGATGGCCACCATGGAGGGGCAGCCGACCCTGTCCATGGACATGAAGATCCGCAAATCCGATGCGCTGGCGCTGGTTTCCGGCACGCCCGAGGCGCTGTCTTACAAATTCACCGTGCCCGAGATGGAAGTCGAGATGGCGCAAACCGCCAGTGGCGGCACGCCGACGGCTCCGGTGACGATGCTGTTTTCGCTGTCGGGCATCGCGGGTGTTTATGATGTGAACCGCGCCAATGCCGCGCAGAACTATGTGACCAGCTTCACCGCGGCCGGCATGACGCTGACCGCTTCGGGCACCGATCCGAACAGCAATGGCACCTTTGCTTTTGAGGGACATCTGGCCGATCTCTCGATGACCTCCGAAGGCGCCATGCCCGACGGCTTCACCGCGCAGGATCTGGGCGCCGCCATCGCCAAGGGGATGAAGGCAACCGGGTCGCTGCGCCACGGGATGGCGGAATATACGATGGAAGCCACCGACGGCAACGGGCCCACCAATATTGCCGGCTCTGCGCAATCGGGCACACTCGATTTTGCTCTGGCGCCCGAGGGGCTGCGCTATGCCGCCACCGGGCAGAAATCGTCGCTGACGGTGCAGACCGCGCAGCTTCCCGTGCCGATGCGGGCGGATTTCGACGATACCAGCTTTGAAATCGCCTTTCCGATAGCAAAATCCGAAACGCCGGTGCCTTTCGCCGCCAAGATCGGCCTGCTTGGGCTGACGGTTTCGGAAGAGCTTTGGGCAATGTTCGACCCGCAGGCAAAGCTTCCGCGTGACCCGGCCAATCTGGTCATCGACCTGACGGGAACGGCGCGGCCGCTGCTGGATTTCTTCTCGCCCGAGATGGCGCAATCGCAGACCCCTCCGGCAGAGTTGAACAGCCTCGATATCAACAAGGTGCAGATCGCCGTGGCGGGGGCCGATCTGTCGGGCACCGGTGCGCTGACCTTCGACAATACGATGGGAATGCCGATGCCGCTTGGCGCCATCGACCTCAGCCTGTCGGGGGCCAACAAGCTGATGGACAATCTTGTGGCGATGGGTCTGATGCCCGAAGATCAGGTGATGTTTGGCCGCATGATGCTGGGTCTTTACGCGGTTCCGGCTGGCGATGATCTGATGACCTCGAAAATCGAGTTCAAGGAAGGTGGCGAAATCCTCGCCAACGGCCAGCGCATCCAGTAAAGCAATGAAACCGCGCCGCCGCCCGGCCCCAAACCGGGCGGCTTTCCATTGAGGATTTCTATGCCGTCACGCCTTGCCGATCTGACTCAGGCGCTGCTCGCCGCCGCCACAAAGGCCGGCGCTGATGCCGCCGATGCGATGGCCGTCGATGGCCGCGCCATTTCCATCGATGTGCGCGGCGGTGCGCTTGAACAGGCCGAGCGCTCGGAAGGGGTCGAAATCGGCCTGCGGGTTCTGATCGGCCACCGTCAGGCCTGTGTCTCGGCCTCCGACATCTCGCCACGCACCCTTGCCGATATGGCCGAACGCGCCGTTGCCATGGCCCGCGAAGCCCCCGAAGACCCGTTTGCGGGCCTGGCCGATGCCGCCCAACTGGCCCGGCACTGGGATGTTGCGGCGCTCGAACTGGAAGACCCCGCCGCCGAACCCGGTGCCGCCGCACTGGAGCGCGACGCCCGCGAGGCCGAGGCGGCTGCGCTTTCGGTGCGGGGGGTGGCACAGGTGCAATCGGCTTCGGCCTCCTATTCCGCCCGCCACCTGCACCTTGCCGCCTCGAACGGTTTTTCGGGGGGCTATGGTCGCACCTCACGTTCGGTTTCGGCGGTGGCCATCTCGGGCGAGGGCCTCTCGATGGAGCGCGACTGGGCCGCCGAAAGCCGCATTTTCCAATCCGACCTTCCGTCCGCCGCCGCGGTCGGGCAACTGGCCGGAGAACGCGCGGTGGAACGCGCCGCGCCGCGTCGCCCGCGGACCGGTTCGTATCCGGTTCTGCTGGATGAACGCGTCTCGGGCAGTCTGATTGGCCATCTGCTTGCCGCCATCAACGGCGCGGCCATTGCCCGCGGTGCATCCTGGTTGCGCGACGCGCTGGGCACGCAGGTGCTTCCCGCCGGAATCGATCTGATCGAAGATCCGCTGCGCCCGCGGATCTCCGGCTCGCGGCCCTTCGATGCCGAGGGCCTGCCCAGTGCACGCCGCGCCATCGTGCAAGACGGCGTGCTGACCGGTTGGACGCTCGATCTGGCCACGGCGCGCAAACTGGGAATGCAAAGCACCGCCAATGCCGCGAGGGGAACCTCTGCGCCGCCCGCACCCGCCGCCGGCAATGTTGCGCTGAGCCTTGGCCCGCTGAGCCGCGAGGCGCTTTTGCGCGACATGGGCAGCGGCTTGCTGGTCACCTCCTTCATCGGCGCCACGATCAACCCCACCACCGGCGATTATTCGCGTGGCGCGGCGGGGTTCTGGGTGGAAAACGGCGAAATCGCCTATCCGGTGAACGAATGCACCGTTGCGGGCAACCTGCGCACCATGTTGCGCAGCCTGACCCCCGCCAATGACGCGCGGATGCACCTGAGCCATGTCGTGCCCTCTGTGCTGATCGAGGGGCTCACGCTTGCCGGGCAGTGAACACGAGGCAGATCTGCATCTGTTGACGGCCGCGGCGCAGGCTGCAGGCACGCTGGCGCTGCGCTATTGGAAACACGATCCCGCGCATTGGGACAAGGGCGAGGGGGCCGGCCCGGTCTCCGAGGCCGACCTTGCGGTGAACGATCTGCTGGCCGAACAGCTTCGCACCGCCCGCCCCGATTATGGCTGGCTTTCCGAGGAAAGCCTCGATGGCACCGCGCGTCTTTCCTGTGCGCGAAGTTTCGTCATCGATCCGATCGATGGAACAAGGGCCTTTCTGGCCAATGACAGCGGCTTTGCCCATGCGCTTGCCGTGGTCGAGAACGGGCTGGCGGTGGCGGGGGTTGTGCATCTTCCGGCGCTGGGCCTGACCTATGCGGCCCGGCGCGGCGGGGTGGCGATGCTCAACGGGCAGCCGATCCGGCCTGCGGCGACGGGGCAGATCGCGGGCAGCACGCTTCTGGCGGCGAAAGGGGTGGATGATCCCGCCCATTGGCAGGCCCCGCCGCCCGGATACCGGCGCAGCTTCCGCGCCTCGCTGGCCTGGCGGCTGTGCCTGGTGGCGGAGGGCCGTTTCGATGCCACGCTGTCATTTCGCCCGGTCTGGGAATGGGATATCGCCGCCGCCAGCCTGATTGCCGAATGCGCCGGGGCGACGGCAACCGACCGTCATGGCCAGGCGCTGCGCTTCAACACCGCGCCGGCGCAATGCGACGGAATCATCGTGGCCGCCCCCGGCCTGCATGCGCAGTATCGGGCGCAATTGCACCCTGCGCCGTCGAATTCCGGCGGATAATTACCGGATGTAAAGATTCTCTGCCTAGCCTCGGCTTCAGCAAGAACTGCTGAATCGCGGGTGAATCCGATGCCAAGACTTTGGCTTTACATTGTTTTTTATGCCTTTCTCGGTCTGGGTCTGGCCCGGCCGGCGCTGGCAACCGAGTCGAAAGAGGCCATTTCGCAAACCTGCGAGCGGGTCGCCGAAGAGGCATCGCGGCGCTCGGGCGTGCCGATCTCGGTGCTCAAGGCCATTTCGCTGACCGAAACCGGCAAGCGGATCGGGGGAGAGCTTCGCCCCTGGCCCTGGACGGTCAACATGGAAGGGGCCGGGCACTGGTTCGACACGCTCGACGAGGCCCGCGCCTATGTGTTCAAGGAATTCAAGCGTGGCGCCCGCAGCTTCGACGTGGGTTGCTTCCAGATCAATTACAAATGGCACAATCAGGCTTTCTCCTCGATCGACGAGATGTTCGATCCTTTGGCCAATGCGCTATATGCCGCCAAGTTCCTGTCCGAGTTGCACGCCGAAAAAGGGTCCTGGGATGGCGCGGCGGGGGCCTATCATTCCCGCACCCGAGAATATGCCGAGCGTTATTCGGCCCGCTTCGCCGAGCTTCGTCAGCGCTATCTTGCCACCGATGGCGCGGGCGAGATTGCCGCGCTCAGCACCGCTCCCGCGCCAATGCCCTATGACGACATTCCAGAGATCCCCGATATCGTCCTTGCGATGAACGGGCCGGCCGAGGCGCCACGCCCGCCCAGGGTGAATTCCTATCCGCTGTTGCGCCGCACCGGCTCGGCTTCGCCGCCGCTTGGCTCTGCGCCCGGTGCAAGCCTGTTTGCCGCCTCTCTGGCCAAGGTCGAGGTGGAGTGATGCCCAAGCTGACCCTTGCCACAATCTTTCAGCCCACCATCTTGCTGGCCCTGGCGCTGATGGCGGTCATCGTCATGATGATCCTGCCGGTTCCCGCCTGGGTGCTCGATGTCGGGCTGGCGGTTTCCTTCGCCCTTGCCATCCTGATCTTTACCGTCACCCTCTTCATCGAGCGGCCGCTCGATTTTTCGGCCTTCCCGACGATCCTTCTGGCCTCGCTGATGCTGCGGCTGTCGCTCAACGTCTCATCGACCAAACTCATCATTGGCCAGGGCCACACCGGAACCGGGGCGGCGGGCGAGGTGATCGAGGGTTTCGCCAATTTCATCATGGGCGGCTCGGTGATGATCGGGCTGGTGGTCTTTGGCGTCATCCTGATCGTCAACTTCATCGTCATCACCAAGGGCGCAGGACGTATGGCCGAGGTGGGCGCCCGTTTTGCCCTCGACGCGATGCCCGGCAAACAGCTTGCCATCGACAGCGACATGAACGCCGGCGCCATCGACCATGCCGAGGCCCGTGCCCGCCGCGAAAGGGAACAGGCGGAAACCACCTTTTTCGGCTCGCTCGACGGCGCATCGAAATTCGTCAAGGGCGATGCCGTTGCGGGTCTGCTGATTACCCTGCTCAATCTTGTGGTCGGGCTGATTATCGGAACCGTCGTGCATGACATGCCCATCAGCCGGGCCCTGGAAACCTATTCCATCCTGACCGTCGGCGATGGTCTGGTCAGCCAGATCCCCGCGGTCATCATCTCCATTGCTTCGGCCATCCTGCTGTCCCGCGGCGGGGCAAAGGGTTCGGCGGATATGGACCTCTTCCGCCAATTGTCCAAATACCCCTCGGCGCTGACCACCGTTGCCGTATTGATGGCGCTGTTTGCCTTTGTTCCCGGCCTGCCTTTCGTGCCTTTCATCCTTGGCGCGCTGGTGCTTGGCGGCACCGCCTATATGGTCAAGTCGAACGAAATGAAGAAACTCCGGCGCGAGGCCATGCGCATGCCCGCCCCCGCCGAGCAGAAAAAGCGCAAATCGATCGGCGATGTTCTCGATATCGACGATATCCATGTCGAATTTTCGCCCGATCTGGTGGCAATGGCGCTCGACCCGGCGACGGGTCTCGACGCCCGCATTTCCAATATGCGCAACCATGTGGCCGCCAGCTACGGGCTGATCTTGCCGGAGATTCGCCTGACCGACGATGCCACGCTTGATGCGGGCTGTTACCGGGTTCGCATTCAAGGGGTCGAACAGGCCAAGGATCGGCTGCACCCGGATCGGGTGCTTGCGCTGATCGCCGACAACCGCGATTTCCTGCCCGCAGGACTCGATGTGCGCGAACCCGTCTATGGTGCTCCGGCGCGCTGGCTTGCGCTTGCCGATCAGGAAGAGGCCGCGCTTTCGGGCTCGACCGTGGTCAGCCCGACCGAAGTTCTTGCCACGCATCTGCTCGAGGTCATCAAACGGAACTTCGGGCGCCTGATGACCCTGCGGGCGCTGCGCCGCCTCCTGGAAGAGGTCTGCAACCTCTCCGATCCGGTGCGGGCCGATGCGAACCGCCGCCTTCTGGACGAGCTGATCCCCGACAAGGTTCCGGTCGATCTGCTGCTGGCGGTACTGCGGCTGCTGCTCGAGGAGCGGGTTTCAATCCGCAATCTTCTGGTGATCGTCGAATCCATTGCCGAGGTGCGGGGCCTGCAATCGCCCGAGGCGATTTGCGAACATGTGCGGCAAAGACTCGGGTTTCAACTTGTGGCCGAGTTTCGGCGCGACGACGGCACCTTGCCGCTGCTGCAACTCGCGCCGGAGTGGGAAGACACGTTTTCCGCCTATCAGATCGCCGGCGACCGCGGCCAGACCGATGTTGCGCTACCGCCCGACAAGTTCAACCGACTGGCCAACAACGTTGCCGAAAAGATCGCAAGGGCGGGCGAGTCCGGCGTGTTTCCGGCCATCGTCACCTCCACCCGACGGCGCCGCTTTCTCAAGACCGTGCTGGGCGCCAAGGGTATCTCGGCCCCGGTTCTCAGCTTCGAGGAAATCGGACTGGATGCGCGGCCCTCGATGGTGGGGATGGTTCCGGCATGAACCAGGCATGGGTCGATCTGCTTTCCTCGGCGCAGGTAATGCTGTTTTCGGCCTTCGTCGTCTTCTTGCGGGTTGGCGGCGCCATGGCGCTTTTGCCCGCGTTCGGCGAGCAACTCGTTCCGGCGCGGGTCCGGCTGGTGCTAGCGCTCGCCTTTACCGCCATCGTTCTGCCGGGGGCGCTGCCGTTCATCGCCCATCCCCAGACCAACCTGCCGCTGCCGGTCTGGCTTTTGGCGGAAACGGTCATCGGCCTGCTGATCGGCATGATGGTGCGACTGTTTGTCTTGTGTCTGCAGATCGCCGGAACGATGGCGGCACAGGCAACCTCACTTTCGCAACTGTTCGGAGGAACCACAGGTGAGCCGCAACCCGCCGTCGCCGAATTGCTGACGCTGGCGGGTCTGGCCATGGCCGTTCATCTTGGCCTTCATGTCCGGGTCGTCGAGGTCTTTCTTGGCTCGTATCAGGCCCTTCCTCCCGGAGGCCTGCCCGCTGCCGAACTGGTGCGGCAATGGGGGCTTGCCGGCATCGCCCAGGCCTTTTCACTCGGGTTTTCGATTGCGGCCCCCTTCGTGGTTGCCGGCCTTGTCTATAACGTCGCGCTGGGCGCCATCAACCGCGCCATGCCGCAACTGATGGTGGCCTTCGTCGGCGCACCTGCGCTCACGCTGGGCGGGTTGGTGCTTCTTGCCATTGCGCTGCCCACCGGCCTTCTGGTCTGGCACCAGGCGTTCGAGACCTTCCTGAGCAATCCCTACAGGATGGCCCCATGAGCGAGGAAGACGACAGCTCCAGAGAATTCGAGCCGACACCGCACAAGATCGAACAGGCCCGACAGCGCGGCGATCTGGTCCGCTCATCAGAGATTGCCGTTGCCGCCACCTATGCCGGATTCGTCGTCGTGGCCTTGGGTTTTGGCAAGGTCAGCCTCGAGCTTTTCGGCCAGCGGGCCTCGATCCTGCTCGATCAGGCCGATAGCCTTTCGACCCAGATGTTCGGGGGCGGGGTTACGGTGGCAGGCAACATCCTGCTGTGGATATTCCTTGCCACGACGCCGTGGTTTTTGATCCCGGCTTTCATGGTATTGGGCGCGCTTTGGGCCCAGCGCGCCCTTGTCTTTGCGCCGGACAAGCTGTTTCCCAAACTCAGCCGGATCAATCCCATTGCCAATTTCGGGCAGAAATTCGGCCGCACGGGGCTGTTCGAATTCCTCAAGAGCTTTGTAAAACTTGCCGTCATCTCCTTCATTCTCGGCAAGTTCATCATCCGAAAGCTGCCGGACATATTGCTTGGCCAACAGCTTCAGGCACCGCTTGTCTCGATTCAGTTTCTGGAACTGGTCGTGGAATTTCTGCTGCTCATGGTCCTGCTCGCCGCCATGATCGGGGCGATCGACTATCTTTGGCAACATGCCGAATTCCTGCGCCGCAACCGCATGTCGCGCAAGGAACTGATGGATGAAATGAAGCAGTCCGAGGGTGACCCGCATGTCAAGGCGCAACGCCGGCAGAAAGCGGTCGAGATCGCCACCCGACAGATGATCGCCGATGTCGCCAAAGCCGATGTGGTGATCGTCAACCCGACCCATTATGCCGTCGCGTTGAAATGGGAGAAGGGCAGCAAGAAGGCCCCGGTCTGCGTCGCCAAAGGGGTCGATGAAATCGCCGCCCGTATCCGCGAGGTGGCCGCCGAAGCCGGGGTGCCGCTGCATTCCGACCCCCCCACCGCGCGGGCGCTTCATGCCAGCGTGAAGGTGGGCGAGGAGGTCCGGCCAGAGCATTACCGCCCCGTGGCCGCCGCCATTCGGTTTGCGCAAAAGATGCGCCGCCGGGCCGGAACCA
>CAZPWV010000002.1:10225-37471 GCA_964590825.1 uncultured Rhodobacter sp.
CGCGGATGAACCCGAAACATGTTCGCGCCCTCGTTGAAATCGCCACGGTGCTGAAAGAGCGCGAGATGGCCGAACTGGCCGCGGCCAACCGGCGCAAGGCGTTGCTGCTTGAGCGTCGGACGGCCCTGCACCGACAACGCGTCAATGCGCGAAACGCGGCGATGGAAAGCACGATTCTGGCACAGGCGGCCGAAACATTCGAAATCTGGTCCCGCGCGGCCGATGAAAAGATCGGTGCAGAGCTTGCCGAGGCGGAGGGGACCATCGCGGCGCAGAAACGCCGCACCACCCTTGCCGTGGGACGTCATCGCAACATTTGCGAACTCGAAGCCCATGCGCAAGACGCGGCCGCAAAAGCTGCGGCACGGCGCGTCTGAGCGGGCCAATTCGGCAGCGGGCCGCATTTTGCCGACCGTGGCGGCGCCACCGCGCCCCACCCCGACGCCCGGCGGCCCGAACCGAAATCACCGCGATGCAAACGCCACCGCGCACGGCCTTGGCCGCCGCCCGAACACGAAGGCGTGAGCCCGCGTAACGAATGCCCCTCCCGCCGGACGTATCTGCGTGGGCCGACACGGCCCATGCTCGTTCAATAGGGAGAAAACGATGAGCCTGATGAAATCGACGCTCGGCCTTGGTGCCACATTGGCCTGCGCTTTGAGCATGGCCGCGGCGGGTGCCGCACAGGCACAAGATGCCGCAAAGCAGGAAAAATGCTTCGGCGTCGCGCTGGCGGGCCAGAATGACTGTGCCGCCGGCCCCGGCACCACCTGCGCCGGAACCTCGAAACTGGACTATCAGGGCAATGCCTGGAAACTTGTTCCCGCAGGCACCTGCGCCACCATCGAGGTGCCCGCCGGCGCCGATGGCATGGCCCGCGCCGGTGCGCTTGAGCCGCTGATGCGCGACGTTCCGGCCTGACGCGACCTTGGGCGGGGCGGAGCACGCGCAGCGCCCCGCCCCTTCCCCCCTTCCCCTGTCGCAGGAGCGCACAATGCCCAAGCCCGATCTGCCCGTAGCGCATTTGCCGAACCCTCTGCCCGCCGCTGCCGGGCTCGGCTTCAAGCCTGCGCATTTCGATGCCATCCGGGAGACCGCGCCCCGGCTTGGCTTTTTCGAGATACATGCCGAAAATTACATGGGTGCCGGCGGCTTGCCACATGCCCAGCTTGCCGCCCTGCGCGCCGATTTTGCACTGTCGATTCACGGCGTGGGCTTGTCGATCGGTGGGGCGGGGCGGCTTGACCCCTCGCATCTGGCCCGGCTGCGCCAGCTTTGCGACCGCTACGAACCCGAAAGTTTCTCCGAACATCTGGCCTGGTCCAGCCATGACGGTGCCTATCTGAACGACCTCCTGCCGCTGCCCTATACCGAGGAGACCCTTGCAATCATCTGCGCCCATGTGAACGAAGTGCAGGATGTCCTGGGGCGGCGGATGCTGCTGGAAAACCCATCGACCTATGTGACCTTTGCACAATCCAGCATCCCCGAGGTGGCGTTTTTGCACGAGGTTTCGCGCCGCACCGGCTGCGGGCTTTTGCTGGATATCAACAATGTCTTCGTTTCGGCGACCAATCACCGGCTCGATCCGCGGGCCTATCTGGCGGCGTTCCCCCTGGCGCTGGTAGGCGAAATTCATCTGGGCGGCCATGCCGAAGAGGCCCTGCCCTCCGGCCCGCTGCTGATCGATGCACATGGCGCCCCCGTTGCCGATCCGGTCTGGGCGCTTTTTTCCGAAACCATCGCCCGCAGCGGACCCTTGCCCAGTCTGATCGAATGGGACAACGACCTTCCCGAATGGCCGGTTCTGGTCGCCGAGGCCGCCCGCGCCCAAACCATCCTCGATCAGGCGGAGGCCCGGCTTGCCCGCGCATCATGATTTCGTCATCGCCTTTGCGGCCAGTCTGACAGGCACGGCCCTGCCCCCCGGCACAACCACCCCGGTGCCGGACGAAACAGGGCAACGCTTTGCCGTCTATCGCAACAATGTTGCGGCCAGTCTTGCCGAGGCGCTGGCGCAGCGCTTTGCCGTCATCCGGCGGCTTGTCGGGGCAGAATTCTTTGCGGCGCTGGCAGGGGTCTATGCCGCGACGCATCGCCCCACCTCGCCCGTGCTGCACGAATGGGGCGAGAGTTTTGGCACCTTTCTCGACAGCTTTCCACCGCTCGCGGGCTACCCCTACATGGGTGACGTGGCGCGTATCGAAATGGCACGGGGCCGCGCCTTTCACGCGGCCGATGCGCCGCCCATCAACCCATTGCGGCTGATCGGGGCCGACCCGGCGCGGCTGGTGCTGATACTGCACCCCTCGGTGCAGTTGCTGCGCCTCGCCACCCCGGCCGTCACGATCTGGACGCATAACCAACCCGGTCACACCCCCGGCCCGCTGACCCTTGCCGGCGCCGAAACCGCGCTTGTTCTGCGCGGTCCCGGCTTTGATGTGCCGGTATTTTCCCTGCACACGGGCGATGCCGTGATGATCGAACAAATCGCCGCCGGGCAGAGCCTGCACCGTGCTGCCGAAGCCGCGCTTTGGGCCGAGACCGGGCATGACCCGCAACCCCTGCTTGGCCGTCTGCTTGCCGCAGGCGCCATCACCGACCTGAAAGAGATCCAGCCATGAAAACCGCCCTGCGCCGTCTCAACGCCCTGTTGGCCCAGATTCCGCAAGACCTCGTGTCACTTGTGCTGCGCCTCTTTCCGGCGCTGGTGTTCCTGCAATCGGGGCGCACCAAGGTGGAGGGGCTGTTCACCCTCAAGCCCTCGACCTATTTCCTGTTCGAAAACGAATATGCCCTGCCGCTGATCCCACCGAACCTTGCCGCCGTGCTGGCGACCACCGCCGAGCATGTGCTGCCGGCCCTGCTGATTGCCGGGCTTTTCACCCGTTTTGCCGCCTTGGGGCTTTTGGGCATGACGGCGGTGATCCAGATTTTTGTCTATCCCGGCGCCTGGGTCACCCATGGGCTTTGGGCAGCGGCCTTGCTGGCGCTTGTGGCACAGGGTCCGGGGCGGTTCTCGCTTGACCGGACACTTGGGTTCGACCCAAGCCGCGGCAAACAATAGATACGCCAGACCGGGCCTTGCCCGACCCTATCGGCCCGTCTGCGTTTCATCGTGAAACCGCGCAAGCAGGGCCGAAACCTGCGTCGCCATCTCGGAGTTTGCGGAAAAATCCCTTCCCCCGTCGGCGAAATCGGCCATTGCCGCCCAGCCGGTCAGGTCGCGCGTCACGCGCATTTGCGCCACGAAAGCCGAGCATCCCTTGCACATCGCCAGATGCAACCGGATGCGAAGCGTCTCGCACAGGCCGGTTTCCCCGTCGATCAGGGCACTGGCACGGTTTGACACATCCTTGCAGCTCAGCATCGGGCTTCCTTTTCGGGCGTCACGCAGTAAGAACAAACGACGGGGCCATCTGTTACAATCCGGCGCAAGATTATCGGGCCGGGCCACATCAGCGCGCCTCTTTCAGCAGTGTATCAAGCGATTTGCGCACCGTCAGCCGGGCACGATGAAGCAGCACCCGCATGTTCGCCTCGGAAATTCCAAGAATGTCACAAACCTCGCTGGGGTCCATGTCCTGCTGCGTGCGCATCACCAGAACCGCGCGCTGCGCCGCGGGCAGGGCCTCGATTGCCGCCGTTACATGCGCAAGAATGGCCCGCCCCGCCACGATACGCTCGGGTGTCAGGGTTTCCCAAAGCTCCGGGGCCTCCTTCCAGTGACCCCGCCCATCGAAGGCAGCGGCCAGGCTGTTGTCCTCGCCGCCATCGTCAAACGAGATGGTGCGCCCGTCACGGCTGGCCCGTGAGCGCGCCTTGTTGACGAGAATGGCAAAAATCCACCCCGCCAGCGATGCCCGCGCCTCGAAGCCGCCAATGCCTTTCAGCACCGCAAGCCAGGTTTCCTGCACCACTTCCTCGGCGGTGGCGCGGTTGCGCACCAGACCGTGGCACACCCGCAGCATCGCCGCATTGTGGCGCAGATAAAGCCATTCGAAGGCCGCGCGGTCGCCCGCGGCCAGCCGCGCGACAAGCGCTTCTTCCTCAACCGCTGCTGATCGCATGGCACCCCCATCGCTCGCAGCATCTTGCATGGCATCCGATCCGCGCGTCCAGAGGGATAATTCCGGGCCTGCACCACAAACAGGCGCGGCCGGATCGCGCACACGGCTCGATCATTCCTTCGTGAGCGGCATCGACAAGCCCCCGGCGCAGGCCTAGCCTCGCGTCATGCCCCGCAATGCCCTTGCCCTGTGCGTCGCCCTGGTCTTCACCGTCGTCTCGGTGATGTCGGCGGCGCATCTGCCGCAGATGCCGGGTGACGCGGGCATGACCCCGTCGATGCATCACATGGCTTCGGGCGCCAACCCCTGTGCCGGACATGCGGGCAAGGCGGCAACCGATGCCCTGTGCCTTTTTGCCTGCACCGCCAGTGCAACGCCCGCTCTTGGGCACGTTGCCGCCTGGAGGCCTGCCAGCCGTGTCACCGATTTTCCCCCGGCACCGGCGGCGCCGGCGGCAGGACTGCGCCCCGCACCACCCCAACGCCCTCCGAATCACGATTTCCGCGCTGCGTAAGCCGCCCCTGCGCATCAGGGGCACCTTGACGTGACCAAACGGGATACCGCTCCCGCAGGAGATCGATATGAACACCCTTTCAAGACGCGGCCTTCTCGCCGCGGGCGCTTCGGCGCTGACACTGGCACATCTGCCGCGCATCGCTACCGCACAAACGGCGGCAATACCGCTTTCCGCCACCAGCCGAACGCTCGAGGTCAACGGTCGGGCGGCCACGGTCTTTGGTCTGCTCGGGAAACAGGGTTCGGGGCTGATCCTTGATCCTGGCCAACGGTTCCGGGTAGATTTGACAAACCGGCTCGACCGAGGAACGATCATCCACTGGCATGGACAAATTCCGCCCCATCTTCAGGATGGCGTTCCCGACCTGCCGATGCCCGTGCTGGCGCCAGGCGAAAGCCGGTCTTATGATTTTGCGCCCCGGTCGGGCACGCATTGGATGCATGCCCATATTCCGGCGCAGGAAATCAAGCTTCTGGCGGCGCCGCTGATCGTTCGAAGCCTCGACGATCTGGCCGAGGACCGGCAGGACGTGGCGCTGTTTTTGCATGATTTCTCGTTCAAGACCGGCGAGGAGGTTCTGGCCGAGATCACCGGCGGCAACGGCATGGACCATGGCAGCCACCTGTCACCGGCCCCGCATGAGGCAACACCGATGCCCATGGTCGGCATCGGTCCGGGCATGGATCTCAACGATTATGACTGGGACGCCTATCTGGCCAATGAACGCACCCTGTCCGACCCGGAGGTGGTGCGGGTCGCGCCGGGGGGCAGACTGCGGCTGCGCATCATCAACGCCGCCGCCGCCACGGTGTTCTGGATCGATACCGGCGCCGCCCCGGCACGGCTGGTTGCCGTGGATGGCGAGGCGGTTCGGCCGCTGGCAGGGCAGCGATTTGGTCTGGCAATGGGACAGCGGCTCGACCTGCTGATCGATCTGCCGGGCGCGGGGGTCTGGCCGATACTGGCGCAGCGCGAAGGTGCAAGAGAGCAAACCGGGCTGATTCTGGCCACGGCCGGGGCGAGGATTGGCAAGCTTCCCTCCCTCTCCGGGGTTTCGGCGCCCGCATTTGACACCGGTCTGGCACAGGAAGCACGGCTTTCCAGCCCTGTTCCCCTGCCCGAACGGCCGGTGGACCGCCGCCATAGCCTGATGCTGGGCGGCACGATGCAGCCCTATCGCTGGACGCTGAACGGCGCGCTCTGGGGGAGCCATCAACCGCTTGCTGCAAGATCCGGCGAACGGGTGGAAATCAGCTTTCACAACATGTCGATGATGGGTCATCCGATGCATCTGCATGGCCACGTCTTTCAGGTGGTGGGCGTCAACGGCCGGCGCATCGCGGGGGCACGGCGCGACACCGTTCATGTGCCGCCGATGTCGATGGTGACAGTCGCGCTGGACGCGGGCGAGGCCGCGCGCTGGATGCTGCACTGCCATCACATGCCGCATCTTGCCACCGGCATGATGACTGAGTTCGCCATTCACGCCTGAGAGGAAACCGCGATGAACTTTCGTCTTTCGTCCCGCCGCCAGATCCTTGTACTTGCGGTTGGGCTGCTGGCCGCGCCGGTGCGGCCGCTGCAGGCCCTGGAAATGCCGGTGCTGCATGTCGCCCTGAACCCGGATTGTGGCTGCTGCAGCGCCTGGATCGACCTGATGCGGCTTGCGGGTTTTCGGGTCACCCTCCAGAGGATGCCCGCTGAGGCGTTGCAGGAACTCAAACTGCAAAACGGCATTTCCGATGCCATGGCTGCATGTCACACCGCGAAGATCGGCGGCTATTTGATCGAGGGCCATGTGCCTGCGGTCGATATTCTCAGGCTTCTCGAAACCCGCCCGACCGCCGTCGGGTTGGCGGTTCCGGCAATGCCCTCTGGTGCTCCTGGCATGGACCAGCAACCCCGGCGCGAAGCCTATGCCGTCCATCTCATCCTGAACGATGGCACCACGCCGATCTTCAGCCGCTACGATCCGGCCTGAAGCAGAACCCGCTTGCCGCCGAAGCATCGTTTTGGCGGCAAGTCGGAGGCATTGCCGCGCCGAAGCCCGGCATCACGGCCGCGCGTTGCCGGCCAGGCCCGGCGGCGGCATCGGGTCTTCGCGTGCGGACAAAACGATCCAGACGGCAAGGCCCCCACCGTCGCGGTTGTGGATATCCAGTGTCCAGCCGTTCGCACGGGCCAGTTCCCGCACGATCGAAAGACCCAGCCCCGACCCCCCCGTGACCGGGCTGCGCGACGGCTCAAGCCGTTGAAACGGTTCCAACATTTGCCCGATCCGCTCGGGCGGAATGCCGGGCCCACGGTCAAGCACGCCGATGCGCACCCCCCCGGACAGCGTTTCGGCGCGCAGGGTCGTCACCGTTCCAGGGGCATAGCGCTCGGCATTTTCCAGCAGGTTCGCCAAGGCCCGGCCAAGCGCAACAGGTGCGGCACGAACCCGATCCGGGGCTTCGTTTTCAATAACCACCGCCGGATGATCGGCCACAAGCGAGACAAGAAACGCCCCGATTGGCACCGGCTCGGGGGGTTCACGCCCCAGCCCACGTGCCAGATCAAGCGCCTGCCCGATCAGCGCATCCATACGTCCGATATCGCGTTCCAGAGCATCGAACCGGGCCGCATTCTGCGTGCTCCGGGCCAGTTCCAGCGCAAGCCGCATCCGTGCAAGCGGTGTGCGCAGGTCATGCGAGACACCTGCCAAAAGCAGCGTCCGACTTGCCAAAAGCTCGCGGATTTGCTGCGTCATGGCGTTGAAATGTCGCCCAAGTGAAGCAATTTCGCGGATCCCGGTTTCGCGCAGTGGCGCGGCATCCGCATCGACAGAAAAGGCATCCATCGCGCGCTCGACCCGGCGGATCGGGCGAGCGAGCCGCCGTGCCAGCCCCGCCGAAACCGCCACCGCCAACACGATGCCAACCAGCAGCCCGCCCCCAAGGGCCAACATCGGTTGCCCGTTGTAGCGTCGCTGCGGCAAGCCGATGGCCAACGTTCCATCGCCCGCCGGAAGGTTGACCCAATACCAGGTTTCGCCCGCGATTGCCTCGGCATGAAGATGCACGGTCTGCCCCGCCCGACGCGCCAAGGCCGCTTCAAGCTGATAAGCGAAGGGCCGGTGCAATACGTCGATGGGCTGATACTCGATCCGCTCCGCCAGCAGCAGACCATGGCTTTGCCGCAGTTCCGCCTCGAAAGCGGAGCGGGTTTCGGGGGGAAGCTCCGCCCAGGTCTGGGCAGAAAGCACCATCAATCCGGCAAGATCGTCCGCGGCACGGCGCGACATCGGCAGCGCCATAAGCACGGTGAACAGCACCGCCAGTACCACGGCATAACCGATGAAGGCCGCGACCAGCCGCAACATATGCCAGCGCGCAAGGGTCGTGGTCGGGCTCATCTGCGCAGAGGGCCGGGGTTGAACAGATAGCCGGTTCCGCGCACCGTGCGGATGAACTGCGGCGCTGCGGGGTCGGTCTCGATCTTGCGACGCAAGCGGGTCACCCGGTTGTCGATGCTCCGGTCGAACGGGTCGCGGTCCTCGCCGTGGATCAGGTCGATCAGCTGATCGCGTGACAGCACGCGGCCCGGATGCCGAGCGAGAGCTTCCAGAAGGTCATATTCCGCGGTGGTCAGTTCCACCGGCTCCGCCCCGCGCCAAAGTTGTCTTGCGCCCGTATCAAGCCGGAACGGGCCAAACTCCAGCCTTTCGCCGCTCATCGCGTCACCGCCCCCGGCGCGCCGCCGCAACAAGGCCCGCAGCCGCGCCAAAAGCTCACGCGGGTGGAACGGCTTGGCCATGTAGTCATCGGCCCCGACCTCAAGCCCGATGATCCGGTCCATGTCTTCACCCCGCGCCGAAAGCATCAGAACCGGCAGTTCGGATTGCCCCCGCAGGCGGCGCAGCAGGGTCAGCCCGTCCTCGCCCGGCAGCATCAGATCGAGCACCAGAACATCGGGCCAACCTTTCGCCAGCGCCCGCCACATTGCCGTGCCATCGCCCACCCCAAGCGGCGCAAAGCCGTTTTCCGCGAGGTAACTGCACAGCAGGGCACGCAGTTCGGGATCGTCGTCCACCACCAGCACCGAGGATTCCCGAATTTGGCTCATGCGCTCTCCCGACGAGGATATGCCCCCGGCGCGACGGTTTGCGACAAACTGCGACACGGCGGGGATATGGCGGTTACGCAGAGAGTCTAGCGTGGACTTGTCGAAAGGACCACCACCATGAAACCCCTCGTCGGCCTCGGCCTTGCAACCTTCGCGCTCATTGTCTGTGCCGGGGCGGCGGTTGCCGGGCCGGGGCCGACGGGTACGGAGCAAAAAGCGGCAAAGCCACACTGGCTTTGGCTGCTCTTGAACAGCCCACCGCCGCAGCCCTCGCTTCCCTACGGAAGCGGCTACGGCAGCCGCTACAATTCCGGACAAACATCCGGAAGCGGATCGGCGGGCACCACCACCACGGGCAGCGGCGCTTCTGGCAGCGGCGGCGCTGGCACGAATGGCTCGGGCGGGGGCAATGGCGGGGGCGGACCAGGGCACTAGCCCCGGCACTCCGTTCGGCGGCACGTTTTCACGAAAGGAAAACATCATGAAACTGTTCGTAACCGCTTTGGCGGCGGGTCTTGCCTTGGCCATCGTTTCCGGCCCCAGTCTGGCCGCTGGCACCGGGGACAAGTTGCAAACCCGCGACCAGACCCGACTGGTCACACCGACCCAGGACAGGCTGCGCGACAAGACACAGGACTGCACCGCCGACTGAACCACCGGCCCGTTGCGACCCCTCGAAAGGGCCGGATTTTACCAAACAAGGAGGAATCGAGATGCGTATCACCAAGATGGCGATGCTTGCTCTGGCGCTTGTGGCCATGGCCCCGGCGGCAATGGCGGGTAACGGCTATGGCGCCGGCAACGGGCAGGGCAATGGAGCGGCGGCAGGCGGTGGCGCCGGAATGGGTGCCGGAATGGGTGCCGGCGCGGGTCTTGCCGGCCAGCAATTGCCCCGGACCACCGAAGAAGTCGCGGCGGTTTTCACCGCCATGGATGCGGACGCGGATGGTCTTGTCACCGAGGAAGAATATCTTGCGGTGCGCATGGGCGAAGGCGCCGGGTTGAACCAGGAACGGGTTGCGGCGATGCTGGAACTCAAGGAACAACGGTTCGACACGCTCGACACGGACGATTCCGGGGCCCTGACCGCCGAGGAATTCGCCCTGCAATTGCGCTGAGGCCCGGCCCGAAAGGGATCTCGCAAAAGCAACGCAGGCGCCGGTGCAACCGCATCGGCGCCTCTTGCGCTATCGGCAAGCCGGGCATCGGGTCCGGCCCCTGCCAGCCGCGGGGTCAGGCCTCGCTATCGGCAACGCGGACCCCGAGGTCTTCCAGCACAGCCAGCATTGCCGGCGTCACGAAAAGCGCAAGGATCGTTGCCGAGGTCAGGCCAAAGGCAAGGCTGGCCACGATCGGCCGCAGGAATTGCGCCTGCGTGCTTTGCTCCAGCAACAACGGCCCCAGCCCCACCACCGTGGTCAGCGAGGTGAGGAAAATGGCGCGGAAGCGGTCGCGCACGGCCTCGCGCCCGGCCTCGAGGATCGGCATTCCCGCCGCGCGATGTTCGCCGATGAACGCATCCAGCAAGATCGAGTTGTTCACCACCACCCCGATCAGCGTGGCAAGCCCCACAAGGCTGGGCAGGGAAATCTGCAGCCCAAGCGCCAGATGCCCCCACATCACCCCGATCAGCCCCAGCGGCACTGCCGCAATCACCGCAATCGGACGCAGATAACTTTTCATCGTGAAGGCCAGAAGCAGATAGACCCCAACCGCGCCCGCCACCATCGTGCGCAGCAGCGAGGCCCCGGTGGTTGCGGTGTCTTCCTCCTCGCCGAGGACAATCACCTTTACGCCGGGCCGCTTTTGGGCAAGTTCGGGCAGGTAGTCGGCCCGCATCGCCGCCATCAGTTCCCTGGAATTGGCCACTGCGGGATTGGTCGTTCCCTGCACCGAAACCGCGCGTTGCCCGTCGATATGGGTAATCGTGCTGTAGCCGCGGGTCTGACGCACCTCGGCCACCGCAGCCAGCGGCACCAAAGCACCATTCGCACCGGGCACCCGCAGCGCCAGAACGTCTTCGGTGCTGCGCCGCGAGGCCGATGTCAGCCGCGCCACCACATCGATCTGCCCATAGGCATCGGCATGGCTCACCGCGCTGTCGCCACGAAAGGCGGCCCGCAACTCGCTGGCCAGCGCCATCGGCGTGACCCCCAAAAGGTTCGCCTGCGCCGGTTTCATCTGCACCACCAGTTCGGGTTTGCCCGGCTGGAGGTCGAAGGTCACATCACGCACCCCGTCGAAATTGCGGAAAAAGCGGCGCAATTCACGCGCGGTGGTGGCCAGTTCTTCCAGATCCGCCCCCACCACACGCAGGTCGATCGGCTTGCCACCTGCGCCACGCTCTTTGTCGGTGATGCGAAAGGCTGCCATGTCGGGCATCTGCCCGACGCCCTTTTTCCAGGTGTCGAGAATGGTTCCCACCGAAGTCGTGCGCACCCCTGCCGGCAGCAGCGCGGCGCTGACAGTGGCCATGTTCGGCCCCGAGGTCGGGCTGTCGGCATTGTAGCCATAGGTGATCGTGTAGCTTTGCAGCAGCCGCTGCCCGTCGGGCTGTTCGGGGCTGAGCTGCGCGTCAAGCTCGGTCAGGGCCTTGACCACCTTGGCCACCCGCGCCTCGGTGCGTGCCAGCGGTGCGCCCTCGCTCAGCAGCAGCCGCGCCTCGACCGTATCGCTTTCCAGCGTCGGAAAGCTCTGGAATTTCAGCAACCCCGCCGTGAACGGTGCAATCGACACCGCCACCAGAAAGATCGCAATTCCCAGCGTCAGGTAGCGCCAGCGCAGCGAGGCCTCGGCAAGCGGCACCACAAGACGGTCTCGCAGACGGTCGAAGGCGGCATTCACCCAGCCCCCAACCCGGCCGGGGGTCATGTCGCGGTCAAGCGAATGGCGCATATGCGACGGCAGGATCAGAAAGGCCTCGATCAGGCTGAGCGTAAGGGTAAGCAGCAACACGATCGGGATGTATTTCAGCAAGGCCCCGATATTGCCGGTCAGGAAGCTGAGCGGGCCAATCACCATTGCGGTGGTCAGAAACGATGCCAGCACACCGGGGCCGACCTGCATCACGCCATTGATCGCCGCCTGATGCGCCGTCTCGCCCGCCTGTCGCCGCCGCACGATATTTTCCGAAATGACGATGGCATCGTCCATCAACAGCCCGGTGGCCACCAGCAGCGCCACCATCGTCATCATGTTGACGGTATAGCCCAGAAGCTGCATTGCAAAAATTGCGCCAAGGAACGACACCGGCAGCCCCATGGCCACCCAGAACGACATCCGCAGCCCGAAGAAAAGCCACATCGAAACGAACACCAGGATCAGGCCCTGCAATCCGTTCACCCCGATGATGCGCAGCCGCTCGACAATGTTCGATGTCGAATCCTGCGAATAATCCAGGCGAATGCCCTGCGGGGCCTCGGCCTGGGCCTGCGCGACCACCCGGTCAAGCGCCGCCTTCACCTTCAGCGCGTCTTGCGATGCGGTCTTCGATACCGCCACAATCGCCGCGCGCTGGCCGTTGAAATAGGTCGCCTGCGAGGCATCGGCAAAACCGGCACGAATCTTTGCCACATCTCCCAGCCGCAATTCCCCCCCGGCCGCGCTGCGGGCAACAGGGATCTGCGCAAGCTCTGCGGGCGTTCGCTTTTCGCCCAGAAAACGGATCGACACATCGGCGGCGCGGCCTTCAAGCGTGCCCGCGGGCATGTTCAGGCTGTAACGCGCCAAGGCCGAACCGATGCCCGCCATATCAAGGCCAAAACGTTCCAGCGCGGCAGGGTCGAATTCAAGCGCGATCTCGCGGTCGGAAAACCCCCCCACTTCGACCAGCGCAATCTGCACATCCGCCCGCAGCCGATCGGCAAGGCCCTGCGCATAGGCATAAAGCACGGCCGGGTCTTGCGGGCCGGTGACCGCCACCGAAGCCACCGAGGCCGAGCGCTCGACGATTTTCGTCACCGGCGCTTCGGCCTTGTCGGGAAAGTCGGTGATACCATCGACGGTATCCTTGATCTCATTGTAAAAGCGCAGCATATCTGCGCCCTCGGTGATCTCGGCGGTAATCTGGGCCGCGTTTTCACGCGCCAGACAGCTCAGACGCGACAGGTTTTCGACCCGCATCAAAAGCGGGTCGGCAAGCGTGCAGATACCCGTCTCCACCTCTGACGGGGCCGCACCCGGATAGGCGATGCGCACCGAAACTTCGGCTGGCGGGGTTTCGGGGAAGGTGTCGCGCTGCAACCCCGGCAAGGCCATCAGCCCAAGCCCGCCAATGGCGATCATCAGGATATTGGCGGCGGTGCGGTGCCCGGCAAACAGCCGGATCATGGCTGCGCCTCCTTGGTCTTGCCGCTGCCTCCGCCACTTCCGCCGCCGCCGCCCGGTTTGACCGCTGGCGCCGCCTGCCCCAATGCCGCTGCAACGATCTCGGCCTTGCGGGCCTCGTCCTCCACCGGCTTGACCGCCATTCCCGGCACCGCAATCGACGGATCGGTGATGACAAGCTTTTCGCCCTCCGTCAGACCACCTGTCACCACCGCCAGATCGGCGGTGACAAAACCGGTCTGCACCGGGCGTTTTTCCAATGTGTTCTCGGCTGAAACGACCAGCGCCGTTCCGTTTGCAACCGCCTCGGCGGGAACCACCAGCATCGGCCGCTTGGGCATGAACAGCTCGACCTCCACCACCATGTTGCGCCGCAGCGGCGGGCGGGTTCCCGCGACACTCTGGCCAAGCGGGTCTTCGATGCGCACCACCACCGGGGCGCTTTGCGTGCCTTCGTCGATTGCTTCGCCCATCCGCACCACCTTGGCCTGCCAGAGCACGTCATGCTCGGCCGCCGGCAAGCGGACACGGGCCTTGAGGTCGGTCACCTCGGTGCCATCGCCAAGCAACCGCAGCAAAGGCCCGATCCGACCTGCCGGAAACTGTGCCGAAATATCCACCGCCTCGGTGCCTTCGGCGGTCATCAGCACCTGCCCCGGATTGACGAACTGACCCAGATCCGCGCTCAGCGCACTCACCCGCAGGTCGTAGGGCGCATGAATTTCGGCCAGCCCCTTGTCGCGTTCCAGCGCCGCACGTTGCGTGGCCAGCACCGCACGTTCAGCCGCGTTCAGGGCAAGCTGGTTTTCCAGATCGGTCACTTTCGTCCTTGCGGTCAACTCCTGACGGCGTGTCGCCTCGAGAGCGGCCTGCGTCACCACCCCCTGCGCATTCAGTTGTTCCTGCCGCTTGAGATCTTCGCGAACGAGGGCCAGATCCTCGCGGATCAGCTCGAGGCTGGTCTGCAGGGTCTGGTCGCGCACCTGCGAGGCCGAGCCCTGCGCATCGATATTGGCAAGGTCCAGCATCAGCGCGCTGTCATCGATGCGAAAAAGCATCGTGCCAGCCGCGAGCGTCACCCCCGGCGCAAGCTCGGGCGCCAGTTGCGCAACCTCGCCCTCGATCCGCGCCACGGCCCGCCATTCGCGCACCGGCGCCACCACGCCATAGCCGCTGACCCTGGGCACGAACTCGGTTGGCGCAACGGTAACCACCCGCACCAGCGTGGGTTGCCGCACGGCGGCGCTTGGCTCGGGAACGGTCTTCATCTTGCCGGCATAAAGCACGGCCGCCACCCCAAGAGCCGCCGGCAGGGCGACCATCGCCACCCGCCGCCCAATCAGTCCCGCACGCGCCATGACGCCCCCTCATTCATGATTCTTGAATATCAAAATGCAGCAGCGCCCGACAAAGCGCGAGTCACGATTGCTTTGGCCCGCGTCAGGCAGGGTCTGGCGCCTTTCCCTCACGACAGCGTGAGGGCGAACGGCTTGACGAAAGGCGACGAATCGCGGATAAGTTAGCTATCACTTACTTACTAGGCTCCCCATGCGAAAACCCGCAGATCTGCGCAAGGCCGAAATCGTTGCCGTCATCCTTGCCCTCGCCGACCGGATCGGCCCCGACCGGGTGACCACCGGCGCCGTGGCCGCCGAAATGGGGGTTACACAGGCGGCGCTGTTTCGGCATTTTCCAACCAAGGCGGCAATGTGGCTGGCGGTTGCCGAACATGTCGCCGCCGGGCTGACCGCCGCCTGGGATGCGGCCCTGCTGGGCAAAAGCGACCCCATGGTGCGGCTTGCGGCACTGATCGCGGCACAGTTTGACCAGATGTCGGCCACGCCTGCGATGCCGATGCTGCTGTTTTCGCGCGAGCTGAACGTTGAAAACGATGCGCTGCGGGCGGCATTTCGGGGCCGTCTGGGTGCCTTTCAGATCCATCTGACGCGCGAGATTGCGGCCGGTCAGTCCGCCGCAATGCTGCGCGACGATCTGGCCCCCGCCGATGCCGCGCTGCTGCTTGCCGCGCTGGTGCAGGGCGTGTCGATCCGCTGGGCCCTCGGGGCCCGAGACTTTGACCTGCGCAGCGAAGGGTTGCGCCTGTTCGAAGTGCAAATGCGCCTGTTGCGCGCGACCGGGCAAGAAAAGGCATGACCATGCGGAAATTCTGGATTTGGGGCGGGGCGGCCGCGGTATGCCTTGGCATCATCGGCTTCGCGCTGAGCGAACGCCCCCTGACGGTGTCGGTGGTGCAGCCCGAAACCAATGTGGACCTTCGCCTTTACGGGCTGGGCACGGTGGAGGCACGGGTGCTCAGCCGCGTCGGTTTCGAGCTTGGCGCAGCGCTGGTGTCGCTGTCTGCCGATGCGGGCGAGCAGGTCCGCCAAGGCCAGGAACTGGCACGGCTGCAACCCGAGGCACAGCAGGCCAGGGTCGCACGGGCACGGGCGGCGGTGTCCGCGAATGCCGCTGGCGTCCGCAAGGCCGAGGCCGCGGTGACAAAGGCCAGGGCCATTCTGGCGCAGCGTGAAACCGCCAACCGCCGGCAGCAAGACCTTGCGCGGCAAGATATCGCCACGGTGCAACGCGCCGAAGAGGCCCAGCGCGACCAAGATGTGGCCAGGGCCGAACTTGCCCTTGCCGAGGCCGATCTGTCGGTGATCCGGGCGCAGGGTGCCGATGCGGCGGCGGCACTGGCGCTGGAGGAAACGCTTCTGGCGCATCACCGGCTTGTCGCCCCCTATGATGCGGTGGTGGTGGCGCGCCATGCCGAAGCCGGGACTGTGGTCAAGGCAGGGGATGCGATCTTTACCCTCATCGACGCAAAAACCGTTTGGATTCAAGCCTATATAGACGAGGAACGGGCAGGGCAACTGGCGTTGGGGCAGGCCGCCTCGATCCGCCTGCGTTCGGCTCCGGGGGCCAGCCATAGCGGCACCGTGGCCCGGATCGGGCTGGAAAGCGACCGCGTCAACGAAGAACGGCGGGTCTGGCTGACCTGCAACGACTGCCCCACGCCGATGTATCTGGGCGAACAGGCCGAGGTGCGCATCACCACCGGTCACCGGCCCAGCGCGTTGATGGTTCCCGAACAGGCGATTTCGGGCTTCGACGGGTATCAAGGCACGGTCTGGACGGTGCAGAACGGGCGGCTTGCCCGTGCCGATCTGGTCTTTGGGGCGCGCGACGACCGTGGCCGGGTCGAGGTGGTGCAGGGTCTTGCCGAAACCGCCCAGATTGTCGCCCTGCCACCGGCAGCCGCGGCCGAGGGTCGCCTTGCACGGGTCGGGGACGCGCCATGAACCTGGCCCTGAAAGACATCCGTCATGGTCTTTTCCGCTTCATCCTGACCTGTTTCGGGCTTGGCCTTCTGATGACGGTCGTGCTGGCGATGATCGGCATCTACAACGGCCTCATCGCCGATGCGCTTGCCGTGGTAAAGGCCCCGGCCGCCGACATCTGGGTAGTCGAGGCCGGAACGAAGGGCCCCTTTGCCGAGGCCTCCGCCATTCCCGCCAGCACCCGTGACGCGGTCGCCCGGATGCCCGGCGTGGCGCAGGCGGGGGCGATCACCTATCAGACGGTCGAGGCCACCGCAGCGGGGCGCAACCTGCGCCTCTACGTCATCGGATACGAACGTGGCCGCCCCGGTGGACCGCAGCGCATCGTTGCCGGTCGCGGCCTTGGCCGCAGCCATTTCGAGCTGGTGGCCGACCGCAAGACCGGGCTTGGCCTTGGCCAGACCATCCGCCTGGGCCGCGACCGCTTTACCGTGGTTGGCCTGGTGGAAGATGCGATGAACTCGGGGGGTGACCCCGCGGTGTTCATGACCCTTGCCGATGCGCTGACGCTTCAGACCGCGCTTGATCCGGCTGCCGCGCGGGTGCAGACCGCCCGCGGCGCCGCCCCCGCCAAGGCCCCTGTCGTGGCTGCGGTCATTGCCCGGATCACGCCCGGCGCAGATGTGGCGCTGCTAGGCGCGACGGTGCGGCAATGGAAGCATCTGGGGGCCTTGACCCAGGCCGAACAGGAAGACCTGCTGGTGGCATCGGTGGTCGATCGTGCGCGGCGCCAGATCGGGCTGTTTCTTGGCATCCTGCTGGCGGTCAGCGCGGTGGTGATTGCACTCATCATCTACACGATGACGATGGAAAAGCTCAAACAGATCGCCACGCTGAAGCTGATTGGCGCCCCCGACCGCACCATCATAGGCCTCATCGTTCAGCAGGCGCTGGTGCTGGGGGCATCGGGCTGGGGCATCGGCCTTGTGCTGATCTTGCTGGTGAAAGACAATTTCCCGCGCCGGGTGGTGCTGGAACCTTTCAACGCGCTGGTTCTGGCGGGGATCATCTGCGTCGTCTGCCTGGCCGCCTCGGGGCTGGGGGTGCGCGCCGCACTGCGGGTGGACCCGGCCACCGCGCTTGGGGGCTGAGATGGCACAGGGCGATATTCTGATCGACGTTCGCGGCGTGGCCAAGCATTACGGTGCAGGTGAAACCAGGGTGGATGCGCTGCGCTCGGTCGATTTGCAGGTCCGGGCGGGTGAGGTGATCGCCCTTCTTGGCCCCTCCGGTTCGGGCAAGACCACATTGCTGAACATCATCGGCTGCATCCTCGACCCTTCGGCGGGGCAGGTCGATCTGGATGGCGACCCGGTGTTTGACGGCCATTGGCTGCGCGGCGACCTGCGGCGGCTGCGGCTGGAAAAGATCGGCTTCATCTTTCAGGCGCACAACCTCCTGCCCTTTCTTACCGCCGTGGAAAATGTCGCTTTGGTGCTGCATCTTGCCGGTCGGCCCGCCACCGAGGCGCGGGCGCGGGCGCGTGAGTTGCTCGACTATCTCGAAGTGGATCACCGCGCCAATGAAAAGCCTGCGCATCTTTCCGGCGGCGAGGCGCAGCGCGTGGCCATTGCCCGTGCGCTTGCCAACCGGCCCCGGATCATCCTCGCCGACGAGCCCACCGCCGCGCTCGACAGTGCAAGGGCACAACTGGTGATGGATCTGCTGCGCAAGCTGGCGGCCGAGCAGCAGGCCTGCATCGTCACCGTCACCCATGACGAGAAGATCTTTGACCGTTTCGACCGCCTGATTCACCTGCGCGATGGCCGCCTTGCCGCCGATTGACGCCACCAGACCCCGGAGACCATGATGCCAATCTTTCCGTCTGCCCGTGCCGTTGCCGCCGCTGTCGCCACCCTGTTTGGCTTGCTCACCCTGATATCGGGCGGGCGGGCCCTGTTTGCGGGGGCAGAGATGGGGGCGGTCGTGCCTTTCGTGCTCTGGTTCAACTTTCTGGCGGGCTTCGCCTATATTGCGGCCGGGCTTGGGATGTGGCGCAACAGCGGCTGGGCGCCGCCACTGGCGCTGGCCATCGCGCTGGCAACCGCCCTCGTCTTTGCCGCCTTTCTTTGGCATGTGGCGCAGGGTGGCGCCCATGAGAGCCGCACAACGGCGGCAATGACGCTTCGGCTTGGCGTCTGGCTGGTCATCGCCGCCGTCGCCCGCCGCGCAAGGTGACCATGCAACCGGGTTTTCCGCCGGTTTCGGCGGTCGCTTCCCACATATGCGTCAATAGCCAAAGGTCAGCGTGACGTTGAAGGTGTAGCTGGGTCGGGTCAGCGCGGCCGGCGCAGCCGGAAGGTGCGCCCGCCGCACCGCCAGCACCGCCGCACGGTCAAGCTCGGGCTGACCCGAACCTTTCCCCACGCGGGCGCCGCGCAGCACCCCCGCCCGGTCAAGCGTCAACACCACCCGCACCGAGCCCGGCCGCGCCCCGGCCGGCGTTCGCTTGGCCGCCTCGATCCGGGCGCGGATAGCCGCCCCCCATTTGCCCCTGGCGCTGTCGATCTGGCTTTGCGTGGCGGTCGAGGCCTCGGCGCCACCGCGATTGCCGCTGGCCACACCGCCGCCGCTTCCGGCAGCCTTTTGCCCGGCCTTCTGCGCGGCACGGGGGGGCTCGCGCCGGGGTTTGGGCGGCACGGGTTTCGGCCTTGGCGCCGGCTCGGGCGGGCGAATGGCGGGCAGGCTGTCGGGCAGGGGCATCGCCAGCGACGGGGGCGGCGGGGCCGCTGGCGGCTCTGGTGGCGTTTCGGGCTGTATTTCCGGCGGAGTTTCCGGTGCGGGCGCGGGAAGGATCTGGCTGGGAAGGCTTGCATCCACCACGGGCGGCGGCGCCTCCCATGCAGCCACCAGATCGGCAAGGGCGCCCTCTGCCGCCTCGATCGACACCAGCGCTTCCCCCGTTTCGCCTGCGGCCTCGGCCCCGCCCTGGGCCTCCAGCCAGCCAAAAGCGGCCAGGTGCAGCGCCCCGGAAAGCGCAACAAAGCCCCAAAGACCCGCCCGGCCCCGGATCACGGCGCACCGTCCAGCGTGACCGCCGCCAGTTCGATCCGCCCAAAGCCACGCCCGGCCAGCACCGGCAACAGCCGCGCCACCCGGCCCGCCTCAAGGCCACGGTCGGCCCGCAGCACCAGGGCCGGCGGATTGGCGGCGCAATCGGCATCGGCACACCATTGCGCAAGCGCTGCCTCCAGCGCCGCCAACACCGGGGCATCGGCGGCAGGGCTGTCATCGACCCCGGTCACGGCGGCAAAACCAAGCTGCCCCTCGGCCGAAATCGCCAGAACAAGACCACCGCTTGACGGGGCGCCCTTCGGCGCCTCGGGTGGCTGCACGGCAAACGGCTCGGCAGGGCGCATCTCGCCCGCCAGAAGAAAGAACACCAGCAGCAGAAAGACCACGTTAATCATCGGCAACAGCGTCAGGTTTCCATGCCGGGGCGCCGGATCGGTGAATTGCATCGCTCACTCCATCACGACGAGCCGGGTAAAGCCCGAGGCTTCCAGCGTTCCCACAAGGTTGACCAGCGCCTGCACATCGGCGCCCCGTGGCCGCACGATCACCGGATCGTCGGGGCTTTCGACAAGCGGCTTGAGCATATGGATCAGATGCTCGGGGCTCACCGCCTGACCATTGAGTTCAAGCGCCCCCCCGGCCCCCAGATCGATCAGCCGCGGCGGACCGGGCCAGGCCTCGGCCAGCCCCCCGCCCGATCCTCGCAGGGGCAAGGCCCCCTCCTGCGCGAAACGCGAGGCCAGCATGAAGAAGATCAGCAGCAAAAAGACCACGTCGATCATTGGCGTCAGGTCGGGTTTGCGGGTGCGATGGGGCGGGGCAAAGCGGAACATCAGCCAAATTGCTCCGCCCCGGTTGTGGGCGGGGCCTCGTCAAAGGCACGCTCCAGGCTTTGCACCCCACCCGCCGCCACAAAGAGCCGGGTGGCCTGGTCCTCCATGTCGTGCCGCATGGCCTCGATGCGGCTTTCGAACCAGGTCAGCGCCACCTGCGCCGGAATTGCCACCGCCATCCCCGCTGCCGTGGTCAGCAACGCCTCCCAGATACCGCCCGCCAGCGTTGCGGGATCGGCGCGGCTGCCGGCCTCCTGCAAGGCCTGAAAAGCCGATATCATCCCCGTCACCGTGCCCAGAAGACCCAGAAGCGGGCCGATCGTCGCCGCCAGTTCAAGGCCGCGCAGCCCGGCGCGGGCCTGCGCCAGCAGGGCACGGGCGGAACGGGCGGTTTCTTCGCGGGCCAGAGCCTCGGGCAGGCCGGGGCGCGCGGAAAGTAATTGCATCACCCGCAGGGCCAGTTGCGCCCGCAAGCCCCGCCGCCCCACAAGGCGCCGCTGTGCCGCCTCGCGCTGCCCGGCCTCCCAGGCCAGCACCGCGCGCTCGGCCCGGCCCGCACCCGAAAAGGCACCATGGCGCAGCAGCATCGCCAGTTTCCAAAGAATCAACGCCAGGGTAAGCACCGAAAGCACGGCAATTGCCGCCATTGCCGGCCCGCCCATCCCGACAAGCGCCTGCAGCCGCGCGGTGGCCGCAGCAAGGAATGCGGGCACAGGCCCGGTCGTTTCAAACATCGCATCCTCCAGCCAGTCGAATTGGCGGCACCCGCAAAGGGTGCCGCCATCGGTGTTCAGAACCGCATCTGCACCTTGAGATAGGCGGTCCGGCCCGGCTCCATCACCCGCGACACCGAAGTGTCGAAGGCATTGGCGCGGCTGAGGTGGTTGGCATAGGCCTTGTCGAAGACGTTATCGACGCCGGCCAGCAGCACGGCCTTGTCGGTCAGCGCGTAGCTGCCGAAAAGGTCAAGCGTGGCATAGCCCGGCGTCGCCCCCGGTTCGCGCGAAGGGTCGATACGGTCCTGCCCGCCGGCAAAGTTCACCCGTGCCCCGCCGCGCCAGGCATCGCGCCCATAGCTGGCCGAAACATGCCCCATCAGCGGCGCAATTTGTGCCAAGGCGCGGTTGTCGCTTTCGTTTTGCCCATAGGTATAGGCCAGATCGGCCGCCAGTTGCCAACCGCCCCGCTGCCAGTCGCCTGCCAGTTCAAGCCCCGAGAGCGTGGCCGAAACGTTACGATAGAGGATCACCCCCGGCGCGGTGAACTGGTCGCGCAGGATATAGTCATCAACCTTGTCCACATAGGCGGTGGCCGAAAACCCCCAACCCTCGCGCCGCGCCTCGATGCCAAGATCGAACTGGTGGTGCTTTTCCGGGTCAATGTCGGGGTTGCCGACCCAATCGGCCCGGCCCATGGCGCGTTCGTTGGCATCGGCCGTGCGCACCGAGCGCGACAAACCGGCAAAAAGCTTGGTCTCCGCCGAAAGCTGATGCTCGAAACGCAGCAACCCGCCGATGTTGTCTTCGGTGCGGGCCTCGTTGAAGGTGGTGCCATAGCGCGCGGTATAGAAGGTGTTCGGTGCCGGAACCGCCAGCCCGGCAATGCCCGCCGCGCCATCGGCCGTCGCCCGGACATGGTCATAGCGCAACCCGCCCTTGAGCGTGTTCTTCTCGCTCAGCCGGGTTTCGGTTTCGAGATAGAGACCGGTTTGCGCAATCGTCACATCGGGCCACATCAGCGCCCGTGCCACCGCCGGATCGGCGGCGTCGATCAGCGCACGCATCGCGGCCGGCCCGGAATAGGCAATCGCCAGCCGGTTGCTCGACTGGTGGTCGATGCCGATCTTGGCGGTGGTGGAGCCAAACACGAACTGCCCCTCGAGCTTGCCGCCCATGGTGTCCGAAGTGGTCGGCACGCGCGAAAGGGTGGGCGGCAGAACCGGGCGCAGCGAATAGTTGTCCATCACATGTTCAACCTCGCTGAGAAACAGCGAGCCTTCGACCCGCTTCAGCGCGCCCATGTCCAGATCCACGCCGCCGCGCAGGCGGTAAACCCAGTTTTCCGAAATCGGGCTGTCCATGGAGGCCCCGGCAAAGAGCACATCGGTGGCCTTGTCATGCTCGATGTCAAAGGCGATTTCGGCGCTGTCGTTGCGATAACCAAAGGTCAGGCCCTGGGCCCGGCTTTCATAGGCCGTGCGTTCTTCGCGGCCATTGCCGTCTTCGTAATTGTCGGCGCTTTTGCCTTCGGCAGAGCCTTCAACGTAGAAGCCGCGGCCCAGATCCATCGAAAAGCTGCCCGAGGCTTCCAGCATGTCGGCATTGGTGCCGGCGCCCAGCGTCAGCGTGCCGGTGAACCGTTTGCCGGCATCGAATGTGGGGGCGTCGCGTTCCAGCTTCACCGTGCCGCCCGAGCCGCCCGGCCCGTTCGTCACCGAGGCATAGCCGCGTTCAACGATGATGCGATCGGCACGGGCCAATGCGGCGGTCGAGGTGGGCGGGTCCATCCGGTTGGGACAGCCGCCATAGGTGATGGCACCGGCATCGATCACGTTGAGCTGGTTGCCCTGTTGACCGCGAATCACGATATCAACGCCGTGCCCGCCCATGCGGTTGACGGCAACACCGGGGGTCGAGGCCAGAAGCGCCCCGGTATCGGCCACCGGAGCGCCTTCGGTGGCCCGCGGCGAAAACTCGTAACGGCCAGCGGCAGCTTTTGCCTTTGCCAGAAGAATATAAATCGGATCAAGGGTATAACCCTCGTCGGTGGTGGCCTCTTGCGCAAGCGCGGCCTGCGAAATCGTGCACAGAAGCACGGCGGTTGCGCCAAGGCGCAGCGGGAAGGAACGGGTCATGATATGTCCTTTGACAGTCCGTTGGCCCGCAGCCGCGCTGCATCCAGCCTTGCGGCCTGCGGGGTGTGTAAGAAGTGACGGAAGGGTCAGAGGACGGCGGGAGGGGCGCGGATCGGGGCCGCCCGGTCATAGGGCTGCCGGATCAGTTCTTGCGCGGCAAGGCGTTCATAGGGAACGCGGTGAACGGTCATGTCGCGCGATGGCGGCACGAAGGCCAGAACCAGATCGGCTACACCAACCACGCAAAACGGGCATTTGCTGTCACCCGTGCCCGAGGAGGTATCAATTTCGCCCGTGGCAAGATCGATGGTGACGGTCTGCAACCCCTCGGGGCCGCAGACGACCACACGCACCGAGCCCTCGGCCAGGGGCAGATCGACGGGGAAGAAGCTGAACGCCACCTGCACCGCAAGCAGCAAGCCAAGCACCGCAGACAGGGCGCGGTTGAACAGTTGGCCTGGGCGCAGCGGTGCTCTCATGTTTGTGATCTGTGCCCGAGCTTGGCAAGCCGGACAATCCGATGCACAAAACTTCGGCCAGGTGATGCATTCCCGCACCATTCGGGCGGGGATATGCGGTAGCCGCTGCCTGTGGCACCGGCCTCAACGGCACCGCTTCCGATCAGGAGGCATCTGCGCGGGGATGTTCCGGCTCTTCCGGGCCAGCGTCGCACAAAAACAGGGCCTCCGCCCCCAGCCGCGCGGCCATGGCCCGGCCCGAGATCTCGCCCATCACCATGCAGGCGCTGGCCAGCGCATCGGCGCGCATGGAGGTTTCGGCCAGAACCGTGACCGAGGCCGGGCCATCGTGCAGCGGCGCCCCTCGGGCCGGGTCCATCGTATGCGACAACCGCTTGCCGCCCAGTTCGACCCAGTGGCGGTAGTTCCCCGAGGTTGCCACCGCGACGTCGTGCAGATCGAACACCGAATGCACCGCCCGCGTCTTCGGGTCGGGCTGTTCCAGGGCCACCGCCCAGCCGCGCCCATCGGGTTGCCGGCCAAGCGAGCGCAGCTCGCCATCGATCGAGGCGAGCACATGCGCCAGACCCTTCGCCTGCGCCACCTCGATCAGCCGGTCAACCCCGTAGCCCTTGGCGATGCCGCTCAGATCCAGCACCATGTCGGCATGTTTCCGTGCCCGCCCGGATGCGGCATCAAGTTCAAGCGTCGCGTAACTGGGCACCCGCTTGCGCGCCCGCGCCGCGCGGATCGCATCGGCATTGGCGGGATCGGGGCCAAAACCCCAGGCACGGATCGCATCGCCCATGGCGATTTCGAAGGCGCCGTCACTTTCGCGCCCGATGAACAGCGCCTCGCGCAGAACCACCATAAGAGAGTCAGGCAGGCTGACCCATTGCCCCTGCGGCGCGGCGTTGAGGCGCATCAGGTCGCTTTCGGGTTTCCAGGTGGACATCTGCGCATCGACGCCATCGACCGCAGCCTGAAATGCGGCCTGAAGCTCCGCCCGCATCGCATCACTGTTGCGGCTTTGCGGCAGATAGGTCACCACCGCCCAGCGCGTGCCCATCGTGGCCCCGTTCAGGCTGTGGCGCAGCAACTCAGTAGATGTCTTCGGCATAGCGCCCCTCGGCTTTCAGCATCGCCACGGATTTTCCGCTGCCGGCCAGAATGGCGCCCAGCGCCTCGCGCACGGCAGCGGCCATCTCACGCCCGCCGCAAACCATCACCTGTGCCCCCGCCGCAATCAGCCCGGCCACCCGCGGCGCCTCGGCACGCAGCCGGTCTTGCACATATTGCGGCTGGCCATGGCGTGAATAGGCGGTGGACAGCGTGGTCAGCCGCCCCTCGCGCTGCCAGGCCTGCAACTCGTCGCCATAAAGCAGGTCGCTGTCCGGGTTGCGGGCGCCAAAGAACAGATGCATCGGGCGGCGACGGTTCGCACGGATAAACCCCGCCAGCGGCCCGACCCCGGTTCCGGCACCAATCAGCAGCACCGGAGCCGCCCCTTTGGCGGGGCGAAAATCGGGGTTTCGGCGCAGGAACGCGGCAATCGTCGCCCCGGCTTGCAGTTGCGTCAACTGTCCCGAGCACAGCCCCCCCGGCTGCCGCCGGACACAGATTTCCACAAAGCCATCTTGCGCCGAGGACGCGAGCGAATAGTAGCGCGGCACGGTCGAACCCTCGGGAATGATGCCAAGCAGATCCCCCGCCTTGAACCGCGCAAACCCCCGCCCCGCAAGCCGCTGCCACAGCCCGATGTGGGGAAGGGCAAACCGCAGGATCGCGGTTGGGGCCTGCACCTCGGCGCCGTAATCGCGCCGCGAGAGTAGCCGAAGGGTTGCGGTCTCTGGCCGGGCGGGCAGGTGCACAAGCTCCAGCGGATGCCCGAGAACCTTGCCAAGGGCACGGCCCCAGCGGGCGAAATCCTGCGCCGACTGCCGATCGACCATGTCCATCGCCATCAGCTCGGCCCATCCCGCCCGCAGGGCCGCCCCGCGCAACTGGCTGGCAAAAGCGCAGTAGTCGGGAAAGGAGCGGTCACCGAACCCAAGAATGGCAAAGGGGGCTGCGGGCGCGCCTTGCAGCGCTTGCAGCCGCGCAAGCGCACCCCGCGCCGAAGCCGGTGCCGCACCATCGCCATAGGTCGCCGCAAGAATGAGAAACCTCCGGGCCTGACGGTAGCGGGCCGGATCGAACTGTCCAAGCGGGGCGGAATGCACCCGGTGACCAGCCTGCCGAAGCGCGGCCTGCAGGCTGTGGGCAAAACCCCAGGTGCTGCCCCCTTCGGAGGCCACGAGCAGAACGGTGTCTGCCTCGCCCGCCGCGGCATTGCCGCGAATGCCCGCCCCAAGGCGGCGCGCCGCAAGCCAGACCCACAGGCCCGTTGCGCCAAGAACCGGAACCACCAGCGCCATCACCCCAAGGATCAGGCCCAGCACCGCCGCACCCCGGCCGGTGTGCAGCATCACCACGATCTCGGAGATGCGCGCCCAGACATCTGGCCGGGCCGAGGACAGGACCACCCCGCTGCCAGGATCGACAAGGGCCGTCCCGCCGGCCGTGGTCAGGGTGAAAACGTCGGTCGGGTCATTGGCGGCCGGAAAGGAAAGCTCCCTGAGCGCATGGGCCGGTGTATCGGCGAAAAGCGGAATTTGCGCCAATGCGCGGCGTGGCAAGCCGGCGGTGGCATTGGCCGGTGCAGGATCGGCCGCCCCCTCCGGCAAAAGCGAAAAGGTCGAGGCCGACATCCACAGCGCCGTCAGCGCGGACAAAAGCAATCCGCCCAGCGCAAACCGCGCCAGATCCACATGGATACGCCCCGGCCAGGCCCCCCGGCTACGCCCGAACCAGCGCCGCCAGCCGCCCATGCGACGGGCCACCATTGCCGCGCCCGAAAGCGTCAGCACCAGCATCGCCCCGGCACCGAGGGCCGCGATGATCCGCCCGGTATCGCCCAGCAACAGGCTGCGGTGCAGATCGGTCAGCCAACGCAACCCCGGCAAGGGATCGGGGTTGCCCAGATCGGCGCCGGTGGCCGGGTCGATCACCGCCGCACCGGGTTTGCCATCCTCGAACCACCAGGCCACCACCCGCCCCGAGGGCGAGCGGCGGATCTGTTCCAGGCCGGGGTGGGCGGCACGGACACGCTCCGCCAGATCGGCCACCGAAAGCGTGCTTTCGGCCTGCGGAGCGGAGAGCCGTTCAAGGCTCGGATAAACCGAAAGGGCCGCGCCGCTCAGCGCCAGCACAAGCACAAGAACCGCGGCGACAAGGCCGGGCCAACGGTGGATCTGACGCAGCATCGGCACACTCCGGTTATCTGGAAACGGTCACGCTCTCGACGTAGCGCCGCCCGGAGGCAGCCGTGCCGAGATTGGCCGATGTCAGGGGCAACACCACCTCGTCAGGGCTGTCGGACATGTTTTCGACCGAGGCATCGACATGCAGCACATAGCCCGCATCGAACAGCGCATCTTGCAGATCAAGCGTGATCGAAAGCGACCGCCCCGCACCAACCGAAGCACCGGTGATGCCGTCAACCTGCGCGGTATCGCCGCCGGTTGCCGCATACCAGCCACTCAGGTGGCGGTAGTATTTCGCCTTGCCACCAGCCATCCACAGACTGCCGGCATAGGCCCCCGTTGCATCGGTGACATAAAGCGCAAGATAGGCCCCGTCGCCGCCATAGCGGGTCATTTGCGTGGTGAAGGTCACCGGGGTGGCCG
>CAZPWV010000002.1:37481-43449 GCA_964590825.1 uncultured Rhodobacter sp.
TCAGCGCGGTTGAGAGCGCCAGAACAGCCAGAAACGATTTCATCGGGGTCGTCCTTTCAGTTCATCTGCACGGCGGGCTTGGCGCCCGGTGCAAAGAGCCCGTTGGCGGGCGGTGCGGCATTGCCGGCAGGGGCCGGATTGGTGCCCGGCTTGCATCCGTTCTGACCCGGCAGACAGCGCATGGTGCCCATGTCGTCGTCATCATCGTCGTCATCTTCATCTTCTTCATCGTCATCGTCTTCATCGTCCTCGTCGTTGGAGGCGAGGATCAGTTGCGCCGGGCCGACCCCCGAAGACGTAACCCACGACACATTCTGGGGTGCCGTCAGGGGTTCGGTGATCGGCGCGGCAGACAGGGCGCCAAAAAGGCTGGTGCCAAGCGCGGTGGTGAGAGCCAGAAGGGCAAGGGCGGATTTCATCGGTCTTCCTTTGCAACAACAGTGGGGGAAACGTATCCGCATGATGCGGATACGGGCGTGAGTTGGCGCTCCGTTGCGCCGTGGCAGGGGATGGGCACGCCGATCCGACCAAGGAAAGCCGGCGTGCCCGGAACCCGGCTGGGCCGGGGTCAGTCTTCGTCCTCGTACTCGGTTTCGAGCACTGCCAGAGTGGCCGGATCGAGCCGGATTTCCACGCGCCGGTTTTGCGCATCGCGGGCATCGAGCTCATAGCAACCATCGTCGATCTTGATCCGCCGCACCTTCAGGCCCTGGGCATCGGCCAGCGCCTGCACCGCCTCGCGCGGCTGCCATTCGGCCATCGGCACCTGACAGTGGCGCTCCGAGGCGGGTGCCGCCGTGGCCAGAGATCCTGCAAGCACGGATGCCAGGGAAAGCCGGTGGAGCAGCGCAAGCAAGTGGGTCATCATGTTCTCCGATCAGCGGGATGAGGCCAACCTAGAGGGTGATTCTGACGCGAAGCTGAACTGCGGCGGTGTGTCGCTTCAGCTTGCCGTCAGCTTCGAAGACGATAGTCTGGCCCAGTGGCAGGAGAACCGGATGCGCATCCTCATTGTGGAAGACGATACCGTTCTGGGCCCGGCCGTGCGTGACCAGATTGCCGCCGACGGCCACTCGGTCGATTGGATGACCCGGCTCGATACGGCCGCCGATGCGATGGCGGTTGCCAGTTACGATCTGATCCTGCTCGACCTGATGCTGCCCGACGGGCGCGGGCTGCCGTTTCTGCGGGCGCTGCGCCAGCGCGGAGATGTGACGCCCGTCATCATCCTGACCGCGCTCGATCAGGTTTCGGACCGGATCGACGGGCTCAATGCCGGGGCGGATGATTACCTCGTCAAGCCCTTCGACCTGGCCGAACTGTCGGCGCGGATCGGCTCGGTCGCGCGGCGCTATTGCGGCAACCCGAACCCGATCATGACGCTTGGCACGCTTGAAATCGACCTTGCCGGGCGACTGGTGCGGCGCGGCGGCGCCAGCATTGCCCTAACCGCACGCGAATGGGCCCTGTTCGAGGTTCTGCTCAGCCGCCCCGGCCAGCTTTTCCCCAAACGGGTGCTGGAAGAACGGCTTTATTCCTTTGACGACGAAATCGGCTCCAACACGCTTGAGGTTCATGTAAGCCGCCTGCGCAAGAAACTGGGCGTCGCGGTGATCGAAACCGAACGCGGGCTTGGCTATCGGCTGGGCCGCGGATGAAACGGCCGGGGTCGCTTCAGATCCGGTTGGGCCTGGCCGTCGGGGGGCTGATTGCGCTGGTCTGGGGGGCGGGGGCGCTGATTACCGGGCGGCTGGTGCGGGCCGAAATGGACGAGGTCTTCGACTCGGCCTTGCAGGAAACCGCCCAGCGCATCCTGCCGCTGGCGGTTACCGAAATTCTGGGGCGCGAAGATTTGGGCGCCGCGCCGCAGACCATTCCGGCCATCCGCGCCCATGAGGAATATTTCACCTATGTGGTCCGCGACGCTGCCGGCAAGGTTCTGGTGCAATCGCATACCGCCGATGCCCGTGCCTTTCCGCCCTATGACGGGCCGGGTTTGCGCACCGACCGGCAGATGCGCTATTTCAGCGACGAGGCCCTGCAGGGCAGCGTGACGATCACCGTGGCCGAGCCGCTGGAGCACCGCCGCGAAGTGGCCGGCGAGGTGCAGGCCGGTCTGCTGGCGCCGCTGGCGGTTCTTGTGCCCCTGGCGCTGGCGGGCCTTGCGCTGGTGCTGCGGCTGGGGTTTGCCCCGCTGCGGCGGTTTCGAGATACGCTGGCGGGGCGAAGCGGTGCCGATCTGTCGCCGGTGGACAGCACCGGGCTGCCTGCCGAGGTGGCGCCACTGGCCGAAACCTTCAACGACCTGCTGGCACGGCTCGACACCGCCTTTCAGGCTGAACGCAGCTTTGCCGCCAATGCCGCGCATGAATTGCGCACACCGCTTGCCGGCGCGATTGCCCAGGCACAGCGACTGCGGGCGGAAACCACCGATCCGACGGCCCGCAACCGGGCAAGCGACATCGAAACCGTGCTGAAGCGGCTCACCCGGCTTGCCGAAGGGCTGATGAGCCTGGCCCGCGCTGAGGGTGGAAAACTGCGCCGCGATCATGTGCAGGATTTGCGCCCCGTAGCGCGCCTTGTCGCCGAGGATGCCGCAAGGCTTGCCGGGGCGCCGCCGGTTCTGATCGAACTGCCATCCTCGCCCGTGGTTTCGGATCTCGACCCCGATCTGTTCGGCATTCTCCTGCGCAATCTGGTGGCGAATGCACTGCATCACGGCACCCCCGGCGGACCGGTGCGGGTGATTTTGCAGGCTTCGGGCCGGTTGCGGGTGGAAAACGACTGCGCCGCACTGCCGCCCGAAACGCTGGCACGGCTTGGCGCCAGGTTCGAACGCGGCACGGCAACGGTGCGCGAAGGGTCCGGGCTTGGCCTTGCAATCGTCCGCGCCATTTCTGCCCGCGCCGGGGGCACCCTGTCGCTGGCTTCCCCGCTGCCCGGCCAAAACCGGGGCTTTGCCGCCGAAGCGACATTTCTTCTGTCAAGGCAGGCGGAGCTTGCGCCCAACCCCGAGGACAAGAATGACCCAAACCTACGAATCCGCCCATGAAGCGCCGCATTTCATTACCCGTTCGGGCTGGCTGCGTGCCGCCGTGCTGGGGGCCAATGACGGCATCGTGTCGGTGTCCTCGCTGATCGTGGGGGTGGCGGCGGCGGATCCCTCGCCGACCGCTGTGCTGATCGCGGGCGGGGCGGGGCTTGCCGCGGGCGCCATGTCGATGGCAGCCGGAGAATATGTGTCGGTCAGTTCGCAATCCGATATCGAACGCGCCGATATCATCCGGGAAACCGCCGCCCTGCGCGACATGCCCGAGGCGGAGGAACGCGAACTGGCCTCGATCTTCGAAGGTCGCGGGCTCACCCCTTCAACCGCGGCACTGGTCGCGCGGGAACTGACACAAAAGGACGCGCTGGGTGCGCATGTGCGCGAGGAACTCGGCCTGAGCGAGGTTCACGCCGCCAATCCCCTGCAGGCCGCGCTTGCATCCGGACTGACCTTTTCGGTTGCGGCAGCGCTACCATTGGCGGCGGCCCTGTTGGCGCCGACCGGGCAGACCATTCCGGTGGTGGTGGCCGCAACGCTGGCCTGCCTTGCGGCGCTGGGGGCGCTGGGTGCAGGTGCCGGAGGCGCGCCGATGCTTCCCGCAACCTTGCGGGTGCTGCTCTGGGGGGCGATGGCGATGGCGATCACCGCCGGGGTCGGCCACGTTTTCGGCATCAGCATCTGAACCAGGTCCGGTTGCATCCAAAGCGGCGATATGTCGTAATCGGGAAAAGTTCTTGGCCTCACCACCCGGAGCCGTCATTCACACTGGCGTGAATGGTGCACCCGTGCCCGGAGGAGAACATGCGTCTTGTGCTGATGGTGCTGACCGTACTGGCCATTCTGGCCCGTGCTTTCGTGCCCAGCGGCTATATGATGCAGGCCTCTGCCGAGGGCGAGATCGAGATTGTCATCTGCACCGATGGCGGCACCTCCAGCATCTGGCTCGATGCGGGCGGCAATCCGGTGGAAGAGTCGGGCGCCACGGAAAGCGAAGCCGGAAATACCTGCCCCTACGCGCTTGGCGCGGTGACCGTGTTGGGCGACACCCCGCCGCCCACAGCAGATTTTTCTCGTCAGGTCATACACTTTCGGCCGACCACCGATATCGAGAGGTGGCTGCGGAAATCTGAACAGCCGGGATAAGTAGATTTTCTGCGCAACGGCAGCATGATGCTGCGAGCGAGGAGAAGACCATGGCAAGACGACCGCGCCGGAACCACAGCCCGGCATTCAAGGCGAAAGTGGCGGTAGCAGCGATCAAGGGCGAGAAGACGCTGATCGAGCTGGCGCAGGAGTTCGACGTCCATCCGAACCAGATCAAGCAGTGGCGTGACCAGTTGCTTGAGGGGGCGACCGGGGTGTTCGGTGAAGCCCCGAAGGCCGAGCCGGAGCCGACCATCGATGTGAAGACCCTGCATGCGAAGATCGGAGAGCTGACGCTGGAGAACGATTTTTTGTCCGGCGCGCTCGGCAAGGCGGGTCTGTTGCCGAGCGCAAGAAAATGATCGATCCCACCGCCAAGCTGAGCGTCAGCCGCCAGGCCATCGTGCTGGGGATCAGCCGGGGCAGCGTGTATTACAAGCCCCGCCCGGTGTCTGACGCAGATCTGAAGCTGATGCATCGGATCGACAAGCTGCACATGGAATTCCCGTTCGCGGGCAGCCGGATGCTGCAGGGATTGCTGGTTCAGGAAGGGTTCAAGGTCGGGCGGCTGCATGTTGCCACGCTGATGAAGCGCATGGGTATCGAAGCCCTCTATCGACGGCCAAACACCTCGAAACCAGCACCAGGGCACAAGATCTACCCCTATCTGCTGAGAAAGCTGCCCATCACTCGGCCCAATCAGGTCTGGGCGATGGACATCACCTACATTCCCATGGCCCGGGGGTTCATCTACCTCGCCGCCGTGCTGGACTGGTTCACCCGGCGCGTCCTGGCATGGCGGGTATCGATCACGCTGGAGGCTGATTTTTGCATAGAAGCTGTGGAGGAGGCGTTGGCACGTCACGGCACGCCCGAAATCTTCAACACGGATCAGGGCAGCCAATTCACGTCGACCGACTTCATCAAGGTGCTGGCCGCCCGCGAGGTCAAGATCAGCATGGATGGCAAGGGGGCGTGGCGGGACAATGTCTTCGTCGAGCGCTTGTGGCGGACCATCAAATATGAAGAGGTCTACCTGCGCGCCTATGCCAGCGTGTCCGAGGCCCGGGCCGGGATCGGCCGCTACCTGACCTTCTACAACGGCCGCCGACCGCTTTCATCGCTTGACGGGAAAACCCCCGATCAGGCCTACTTCAACCAGCCGATGCCCGAAGCGGTGGCGGCGTAACCGAGGCGGAAAACCACTTAGAAAACGCCCAGAACCTGTTCAGATCGACCGAACCACCTCTAGAGGCCGAGGCCCGTGCGTTCAATCCCAGCCATCCGCTCTTCGCGGTAAGTCCGGGACTTTTCGGGCAGCAGGCCGGCCTCACTCCCACCGGTTCAGAGCCGGCTTGCCCAACGTCTCAATGGGAAGGCCCGAAGGTTTTCTTCTGCGGGCCTGTTTGTCGAATGTCGCTCCTCAGTTGGTCAAGCATCTTTCCGATCTGCTCGCGGAGATCATCGTTGAGCAGGCTGGAAGGACAAGAGATTGCGATGCCATAGACTTCACTCGTATCAGGATCGCGTACCGCAACGCTTTGAGCAGCCACCCCTTCGTACGCTTCATTGGCTGAAAAGGACCGCCCGGTCGCGCGGATCTGGCCGATAATTTTTTCGAGTTCGGCATGATTGGCTGGGGTCTTGGGGGACACGAAGGGCAGAGGCTCGGGTACACGTCGGCGCCATTCGGCATCGTCCAGCAATGCCAACATGGCGCGTCCGTTAGAAGTGCTGTGCGCTGCAGTCTTGTAGCCCGGTGCGGTTGCAATTGCG
>CAZPWV010000003.1:0-26192 GCA_964590825.1 uncultured Rhodobacter sp.
CAACGTGGTCACCACCGACAATTCCGACTGGGCCACCAATTGCCCCGAATACAAGGTGACGGCGGTGCAGGTTTCACCCTCGAACGGGCCTTCGCAATGGCAGGAAGATTATGCCGCGCAGGCGCTTGCCGCGCGCCGGATCGAGGCGGCGCAATGACCCTGCCGCCCGGAGCCATGCGCCTGGCCCTGCCCGACGGCGGGCAAGAGGTGCTGGCCGAGGAAGTGCCGGTGGCGCTGGTCTATGATGGCGCCACGCAGGCGGTGATGATGGCCACGCCGCATGATCTGGAAGAATTCCTGCTGGGCTTTGCCCTTTCGGAAGGGCTGATCGACACCCCCCGCGAACTGGTGCGCAGCGAGGTATCGGTGCCCGACCCGATGGCTCCGGCGCGCGGGATCGAGGTCCGTGGCTGGCTGGCCAGCGCGGCCGCGGCACGGTTTGCCGCGCGCCGCCGCGTGATGGCCGGGCCGGTGGGCTGCGGGCTGTGCGGCATCGACAGCCTGGCGCAGGCGTTGCGGCCGCTGCCGCGCCGCCGCGCCAGCCTGCCGGAGTTTTGCGCCGCTCTGGCGGAGGCCGCGCTTGCGGCGCTGCGTGCCGCCCAGCCCCTGCACGATGCCGTGCGGGCCACCCATGCGGCGGGTTTTTTTGTGCCCGGTCAGGACCTTGTGTGCCTGCGCGAAGATGTTGGCCGGCACAATGCGCTGGACAAACTGGCCGGGGCGCTGGCGCTTGCGGGGGTCGATCCGGCCAGCGGAGCGGTGGTGCTGACCTCGCGGCTCTCGGTCGATCTGGTGCAAAAGGTGGCCACCATCGGTGCTGCCGGGCTGATTGCGGCCTCTGCCCCCACCGCGCTGGCGGTGGCCGAGGCGCAGGCCGCCGGGCTGGCGCTGGTGGCGCGTGGGCAGGATGGATATCGGTGCTTCAACGCGCCTTGGGAGGATGCATGAGCGACGCGAAACTGATCCGCATGGCCAACCAGATCGCCGCCTTTTTCGAGGTTCAGAACGGCGACCGGGCCAGCCCGATTGCCGCGCATATTTCAGAAAACTGGCCGGCGCCGATGCGGGCAGAGCTTTTGGCGCATGTGGCGCAGGGCGGGGCGGGGCTGCACCCGCTGGTGATCGAGGCCGCCGCGAAAATCCGCCCGGCTGCCGGCTGAAGCCGGTCTGAACGGCTGCCGGCTGAAGCCGGTCTGAACGGCATCACCCGCAGGGGATGTGCCATTCATCTTGCTCGAAATACCTCGGGGTGAATTGCGCTCAGGCGCAAAGAGGGGCGGCGCCCGTTCTGGCCTTACCGCGCCGCCTGCATCCGCTCGATATAGGCCCGCAGTTCCTCGGCCTCGTGGCGGGCGTCGCGCAGCCCATCCATCGCGGCGCGCAGTTCGGCCTCGGTCTGGTTGATCTGGTTGACCAGTTCCGCCTCGCGCGATTCCACATAGGCAATCGCCTGATCGCGGATATCTTCGGCCTCGTGCAGGGCCTGCGCCATCTGTTCAAGCTCGCCCATATCGGCCTGCGACACGCGGGTGAGCCGGTGGATCAGCCAGGAGGCGAACCAGCCCAGACAGAAGGCAAGAAAGAGGATGATCGCCGTGGCGATGACAAATTCGGTCCGGTTCATGGGCAGATCTCCTCAGTTTCCGGCCTGGCCAAGCCCGGCGGGGCGCGGCTGCGGGCGTGCGGGCGACGCATCGGCGTCTGCCACGGGACTCTCGATTTCGGGTTCGGTCGTGGTGGCAGGTGGGGTGGCAGGCGGGGTGGCAGCAGGGGCGAGGCCCGCGATCGGGGGCGGCGGAATTGCCCCGGTTTCGCCTTCGGCGGCAGGCGGCGGCTCCATCGGCGCGCCCAACGCCGGATCGTCCAAAGCCGCGGCCCCCGGCACCCCATCGATGGGGGGCGGAGGCACAGGAAGCGCGGGCTCTCCGGGGGGGGCGGTTGCGGCTGATGCGGCGCCGGCTTCGGCGCCGTCCAGGGTGGCGGCATCGGGGGCGGGGGCGGGGGCATCGGCCTGTGCGCCAGCCGCATCGGCAACCGGCGCGGCATCCAGCAGCACAAATTCGATCCGCCGGTTTTCTTCGCGGCCCGCCTCGGTTTCGTTATCGGCCTTGGGCTGGCTTTCGCCATAGCCTTTGGCAATCAGGTTCGAGGTCAGCACGCGGCGCACCCGCAGGGCCTCCAGAATCGCTTCGGCGCGGTTCTGGCTGAGCGTCAGATTGCCGTCCTCGCCGCCCTGACTGTCGGTGTGACCGGCCACTTCCATGCGAAATTCCTGGCATTGCGCCATGGTCTTGGCCAGGGCATCGAGCTGCGCCCCGTCTTCGGCGGAAATCGTCGCCGAGGACGGCTCGAAGGTGATCTTGTTCGCCGCCAGCACGGCATTGAGACGGGTCACGCATTCCGGCCCGTCGGGCAGGTTGAGCAGCGGGTCGAGCCGCTTGTCATAGCGCAGGTCCAGATCGATCCGCGCCTCCTCGCCCAGCCGTTCGACAAAAAGCTGCGCCACCTTGTCGGAGGCCTGCGCATTGCCGGTGGTGCCGCTGAGGCGGATCCGGTCGGGGGTGACGCTGACACTGCCCTGCGCCAGATGCCGCAAAGCTTCGAGCGCGGTCAGGCTGCGCACCGGCCAACCCTTTGGCAATTCGCCATCCAGCCGCGTGGCGCCATAGACGGCACTGGCCCCGAACTGCGCGCGGGCAAAGCTTTCCAGCGCCTCGCGGTCACGCTCGCTGGGCACGCGGCCCCGCAGTTCCACCTGTCCGCCCTCGCGCAACAACGCCGAAAACTCGGGAACCGCCGCTTGCGCCACCGCCTTGCGCGCCAGTTCCGCCTTGAGCGAAAAAACCTCGGGCAGGTTTGATTCAAGCTCTCCGACCACCTTGTCATAGGCCGCCGGATCAACGGTTTCGGCGGCGACCAGGGCAATATCGCCATCCGAGAATGTCAGCGTTCCCGCCCCCATCTCTTGCAGGGCGGCAATGGCCATCGCCACCGCTTCGGACCATTGCGGCGAAGGCGTTCCCATGCCGACGGTGCAGCCCAGACTGCCCTGTGCCCCGGCCCCGCGCGCGGCCGCCAGAATCCGGTCTCGGGCGCGGTCGGTATCGGCCGAGCAGGCATCGAACCTGGCCCCCGCCGCATCGACGATGAAGCGCAGCGTGAACGGGGTAATCACTGGGCGCGGCGCGGAAATCTCGGCTTCGAGTTGCAGCCCCGCCGGGCGGGACCGGGCCAGCGAGGTTTCCACCCGTGCCTTTTCCTCGGCGCTGTCGGTGATCGCCTCGATCCGCACCTTGCCGGGGTCGATCGAGATTTTCGCCCGCGGCAGGGTTTTGAGCGCGGTCACGCCGAAGCCGAAGGCGCTCTGCCAGGTGTCGGGTTCGGGGTAATCGGCGGTTTCGAGCATGTCGGTCACGCTGCCCTCGCCGGCCAGGCTGGCCAGCGTCTCGAGCAGCGCCTTGCGGTCGGTCGAACGCGGCACCAGCCCGATCAGCGAGATGCCTTCGTCATTGCGCAGCACCTCGAGCGAAAAGGCCGGCGGGGCGATGGCCTTGGCGGTTTCGGCATCGGTGTTGTCGATGATGCGGGAACTATCGACGATGGTGCCCGCCAGCGTGACCGCCCGGAACCGTTCGGCCTCGCTGGGCGCGGTGCCCAGCAATTCCACCCGCAGGCCATCGGTCTGCGTCTGCACCCAGCCGTGGCCGGCGGTTTCCAGCGCCATCCGCACCGCCTTGCGCGAGCGCATCTCGATGACGGTGGCCGAGCCGCCGGCAATCAGCGCCGACAATACAAGCGCACCGGCAAAGGCTGCCGTGGTCAGAAGAGTGGTGCGCTTGCGCATGTTTGGCTGTCTCCTCCCCGCGGGGGTTGCCAACTCTTAAGGGGCCGGGGCGCCCGGATCAATTACACGATTGCGGCGCCGGCAAGAAACAGCGCAGCCAAAAGCCCGGTATCGCGGCTGCGGCGGAACAGTCGCAGGCAGGTGTCCGGGTTGTCGATGTCGAGCTGGCGCATCTGGCCCTGCATGTGCCAGCCCATCGCCCAGGGCGCACAAAGGCCCAACGCCAGCGCCAGCGGATTGGCGGAGGGCAAAAGCGCCACCAGCACCGCAGCCGCCATCAGCGCCACGCTCAGCACGAAAAACAGGCCCAGCCAACGCGCGGTATCGGTGCCAAACAGCCGCGCCGTGGATTTGACGCCGATCAGCGCATCATCGTCCTTGTCCTGATGCGCATAGATCGTGTCGTAAAAGAGGGTCCAGACGAGGCCGGAGAGGTAAAGCAACAGGGGCGCGGCGCCAAGCGCTCCGGCATGGGCCGCCCAGCCCAGCAGCGCCCCCCAGTTGAAGGCAATGCCCAAAAAGGCCTGCGGCCACCAGGTGAAGCGTTTGGCAAAGGGATAGACCGCCACCGGCAGCAGCGCGGCCAGGCCGAGCACGATGGCGGTGGCGTTGAAGCTGAGCAGGATCAGCGCCGAAACCGCCACCTGTGCGCCCATCCAGAGCGCAGCCTGTTTCACGCTGACCTGCCCCGAGGGCAGCGGGCGCGACCGGGTGCGGGCCACCTGGGCATCGAATTCCCGGTCGGTGATGTCGTTCCAGGTGCAGCCGGCGCCGCGCATCAGGAACGCCCCCAGCGCACAGGCCAGCGCCAGCCAGAGATCTGCACGCCTTGGCGCATCGGCTGCGGCGGCCAGCGCGATGCCCCACCAGCAGGGCAAAAGCAACAGCCAGGTGCCAATCGGCCGGTCGGCCCGCGACAGCCGCAGATAGGGGCGGGCAAAGGCCGGGGCGCGATGATCGACCCAATTGGCACGATAGGCATCGGCCACCTGGCCTTTGATCTGCGCTGCCTCTGGCATTTCGCTTTTGCCGGTCATAAGTTTCGCCCCATGGAACGCGCCAAGATACGACTCTGTGTAGAGCACCCGCTGGGGCCGGGGCAAGCCGTGCCCCTGACCGCCGATCAGGCGCATTACCTTTTTGCGGTGATGCGGCTGGGCGAAGGCGCGCGGGTGGCGCTGTTCAATGGCCGCGATGGCGAATGGACGGCAGAGGTGGCGCAGGCGGGCCGGAAGGCCGGGGAATTGCGCTGCCTTGGTCTGGCCGCGCCGCAACTGGACCCGCCCGACCTTTGGCTGATCTTTGCGCCGATCCGCAAGGAACGCACCGATTTCATCGTCGAAAAGGCCACCGAGCTGGGCTGTGCCCGGATCTTGCCGGTGCAGACCGCCTTTACCAATGCCGGGCGCATCCGGCAGGACCGGTTGCAGGCCCATGCGCTGGAGGCGGCCGAGCAATGCCTTGGAACCTTCGTGCCCGAGGTCACCGAACTGCAGAATTTGCAAAGCCTTCTGCAGGGCTGGAACCCCCGGCGGCGCCTGCTTTGGGCCGACGAAAGCCTGATCGGGCCGGCGCAGACCCTTGCCGGGCTTGGCGGCGGTGCGCCCACGGGACCCTGGGCGATTCTGATCGGGCCGGAAGGCGGGTTTTCCGAGGCCGAGCGGCAGATGCTGCGCGGCCTGCCCTTTGTGACCCCGGTATCGCTTGGGCCGCGCATCCTGCGCGCCGATACCGCCGCCTGCGCGGCCATCACGCTGTGGCAGGCCAGCCTGGGAGACTGGCGGTGATCCGCCCCGAACTGCGTGACGCCCTGATGCGGCACCGCGAAACGCTTGCGGCGGGGATGGCCTTGGCGGCGGCGCTCTGGCTGGCCACGCGCGGGGGCTGGTTTCTGGCCGGGGTCGGGCTGCTGGCGGCCGCGGTGGCGCTGGGCTGGGTGGTTCTGGCGCTGCGGCGGGCGCGGTTTTCGCGCCCTGTCGCCGACCCCGGACTGGTCGAGCTGGACGAGGGCCGGATCGGCTATTTCGGTGCGGGTGGTGCGGTGCTGGGCGGTTATGTGACGCTGGCCGATCTGGCCGAGATCCGCCTGCTGTCGCTGCGCGGCCACCAGTATTGGCGGCTGAAAAGCGCCGATGGCCAGGCCTTGCTGATTCCGGTGGCGGCAAAAGGCGCGGACAGTCTTTACGACGCTTTTGCCACCCTGCCCGGCATCGAGATGGGGGCGATGGGGGCGGCGCTGTCGTCATCATTGACCGCACAGAGCCTGTGGAAACGCAGCCCCCCGCGCGGCCTTGACAGCGGCAGGCGTTAGCGCCACCTGTAACACCCCGGCACAACACAGAGGGCCCCATGTCCATTCCGCAACAGGGCGGCGGCCCGATCGAGCATCAAAGCCAGTTGGCCGAATATCTGGCCTCGGGCGAGAAGCCCAAATCCGACTGGCGCATCGGCACCGAGCACGAAAAGTTCGGCTATTGCAAGGATGCGCTGAAACCCCTGCCCTACGAGGGGGAACGTTCGATCCGTGCGATGCTCGAAGGGCTGCGCGATTGCTTCGGCTGGGAGCCGGTCACCGAACAGGGCAAAATCATCGGGCTGAGCCGCAACGGCGCTAATGTGAGCCTGGAACCGGGCGGGCAACTGGAGCTTTCGGGGGCGCCGCTCGAAACCCTGCACCAGACCTGCGAAGAGGTGAACGAACACCTGACCGAGGTGCACCGCATCGCCAAGCGCATCGGGGCGCGGTTCATCGGCCTTGGGGCGGCACCCGAATGGCACGAGGACCAGATGCCGATGATGCCCAAGGGCCGCTATCGGCTGATGACCGGCTACATGGACAAGGTCGGCACCATGGGCAAGACGATGATGTATCGCACCTGCACCGTGCAGGTGAACCTCGATTTCGCCAGCGAAGCCGACATGGTGAAAAAGATGCGCGTGGCCTTGGCGCTGCAACCCGTCGCCACCGCGCTTTTTGCCAATTCGCCGTTTCTGGATGGTAAACCCAATGGCATGAAGTCGTGGCGGGCCAATATCTGGCAAAACCTGGATGCCGCCCGCACGGGGATGCTGCCCTTCTTCTTCGAAGACGGCATGGGCTATCAGCGGTATGTTGACTATGTGCTTGATGTGCCGATGTATTTTGTCTACCGCGATGGAAATTACATCAATGCTCTGGGGCAGTCGTTCCGCGATTTCCTGCGCGGCGAATTGCCGGCGCTGCCGGGCGAAAAGCCCACGCTCTCCGATTGGGCGGACCATCTGACCACGGTTTTCCCCGAGGCACGGGTAAAGAAATACATCGAGATGCGCGGCGCCGATGGCGGGCCGTGGCGGCGGTTGTGCGCCCTTCCCGCGCTTTGGGTGGGGCTGATGTATGACCAGACCGCGCTCGATGCCGCCTGGGATCTGGTGAAGCACTGGGACGCCGATACCCGCGAGGGGCTGCGCCGGGTCGCGGCCAGGGATGCGTTGCAGGGCGAATATGCGGGCGTGAACATGCACGATCTTGCCCGCGAGGTGGTGGCCATCTCGAGGTCCGGGCTGGCCGCGCGGGGGCTGGCGGGGGCGGGCGGGCTCATTCCCGATGAGACCTATTTCCTCAACGCGCTGGAGGAAAGCATCGAAACCGGCCGCGTGCCTGCCGACGAGTTGCTGGAGAAATTCCACGGTCCGTGGAAGGGAGACCTGAGCCGCATCTATGGTGAATACAGCTACTGAGGCGGTTTCCGGGCCGGGCCGGGGCAGGGCGCCTATTTCCGGCCGATCCGCGGCTCGGTTCCGGCGGCAAGGCGGGAAATATTGGCCCGGTGGCGCCAGAAGATCAGCACCGCCATCGCCGCCGCAAGGGGCATCAGCGCCGGGTAGCCCAGAAGCCAGGCCAGCGGCACCGATGCGGCGGCAGCGACCAGCGCCGACAGCGAGGAGATCCGGCTGAGCGTGGCGGTGAGCAGCCAGGTGGCGCAGGCAGCCAGACCCACCGGCCAGGCCAGCGCAATCACCGTGCCCAGAAAGGTCGCCACGCCCTTGCCGCCCCGGAACCGCAGCCAGACCGGATACAGGTGACCCAGAAACGCCGCCCCCCCGGCCACCATTGCGGCGGTCTCGTTGTCCAGCACGGTGCGGGCGATCAGCACTGCCACCGCGCCCTTGGCACCATCGAGCAGCAGCGTGGCTGCCGCCGCCGCCTTGTTGCCGGTGCGCAGCACATTTGTGGCGCCGATATTGCCCGATCCGATCTGCCGCAGATCGCCCAGGCCCAGCAGGCGGGTGATGACCACGCCAAAGGGCACCGAGCCCAGCGCATACCCCAGCACTGCCACCGCAACCAGCAGCGCCACGCCCATTTCCAGTTCCGGCATGACTGCCCCCGTTTCTTGTTATTCTGTCCGCTGGTAAACCTGCACGCCGCCAACGAAACTGGCAAGCACTTTGCCCGTCATCCGGGCCCCGTCGAACGGGGTGTTCTTTGATTTCGACTGCAACGCAAAGCGGTCGAGCACAAAGGGCGCATCGGGGTCGAACAGCACCAGGTCGGCCGGGGCGCCCTCGGCCAGCCGCCCTTGCGGCAGGCCAAGCAACCGCGCGGGGCCAAGCGCCAGCGCCCGGAACAACTGCGGCAGGCTCAACTGCCCGGCATGCACAAGGCGCAGCGCCGCCGGCAGCAGCGTTTCCAGCGCCACCGCCCCCGAGGCGGCTTCTTCGAAGGGCAGCCGCTTGCTTTCCTCGTCGGCGGGGGTGTGCATCGAACAGATGATGTCGATCAGCCCCTCGGCCACGGCCTGCACCACGGCCAGACGATCCTGTTCGCTGCGCAGCGGCGGGGTGAGCTTGAAGAAGGTGCGATAGTCGCCCAGATCGAATTCGTTCAGCGTCAGGTGATGCACCGAAACCCCGGCACTCACCGGCAGGCCGTTGGCCTTGGCGCGGGCCAGCGCGGGCAGGGCGCGGGCGGTGGTGATCTGATCGGCGTGATAGCGCACCCCGGTCATTTCAACGAGGGCGAGGTCACGGTCGAGGCCCATCCGCTCGGCCATCGGCGAGACCGCGGGCAAGCCGCGCAGCGAGGCGAATTTGCCCGAGGTGGCGGCGGCGCCCCGCGACAGGCCCGGTTCCTGCGGATGGCACAGCACCAGCGCCCCAAGGCTGCGGGCATAGGTAAAGGCCCGCGAAAGCACCTTGGTATCGGTGCAGACATGATCTGCATCGGTAAAGGCCACGGCGCCGGCATCCATCAGAAAACCGATCTCGGTCATCTCGCGGCCTTCGCGGCCCTTGGTCAGCGCCGCCATGTGGCGGATGCGCACCGGCGCCTCGGCGGCGCGGCGGGTAACGAATTCAAGCACTTCGGGCGTGTCGATGGCGGGGGCGGTATCGGGGCGGGCGATGATCGTGGTCACCCCACCCGCCGCCGCCGAAAGCCCGGCGGTGCGAAAGCTCTCCTTGTGCCGCTCGCCCGGTTCGCCGATTTTGACGCCGATGTCGATGATGCCCGGTGCCAGACATTTTCCCGCACAATCAATGATTTCGGCCCCAAGCGGCGCCTGCATCTGGCCGATGGCGGCAATGGTGCCGTTGTCGATCACCAGATTGCCCGAGGTCTCGGTCAGGGTTTCGGGGCAGATCAACCGGGCGTTTTGCAAAAACATCGTCATCGCAGGGCATCCCTTGCTTGCGTCATCAGGGCAAAGACCTCGGGGGCATCCTCGATGTCGAGAAAGCCGATCGGAACCTCGTGGCTGCCGTTCTTGCTGCGCACGGTGCGGCTGGAAAAGATCACGTCGCCCTGGGCGGGGTGGCCATTGAGGGTGATCGGCATGGCCGCGGTGATGCGGTGGGTTTCAAGCTGCCGGCCCTGCATCCAGTGGCGCCGGGCGATATAGGCGGCGCGGTCCGAGAGGGTAAAGAACGTGTCGCGCAGCCGCATCCGTTCATCGAGCAGCGGTTTCGCCACCATCCCCAGACCGACGGCGAAAAAGCTCAGCCCGAACATCCAGAAATAGCCCCCCCCGGTGGCGGCCATCGCCATCCAGAACAGTGCGAAGCCCGCAAAAAGCGCCCCGAAGGCCATGTTGAGCCCCACCCGCAGCACTTGCGGCCGGGCAATGGGACGCCCGCGCCACAGGATGCGCTCGCCCGGTTGCATGATCCCTTCCCAACCCTCGGGCACCTTGCCGGTGTCGGTATTGGTGACGGTATCGGTGGCGGCTTGCAGCGGTGCGGCCGGTGGCAGGCCCGGCTCCGGCAAGACGACCGGGGCCTCGGGCACCGGCGGGGGAACCGTGCCGCTCATTTTGCCACCTTTGCCCGTTTCGCCTTGGCAGCCTCGATCGCCGCCACCACCGGCGCGGCATCGGCCAGATGGCGGATCAGGTGCTTGTCGCCCGAGGTGGCGACGATCTGCACATCGCCCATCAGCCGGCGCACCTGCGCCACCTGCAACAGCATCACCTGCTTGCCCTGCGGGCCGATCAGGCGGCGGTCGGTCAACTGCCAGCGCCGCGCAAAGGCTTCGGAGCGAAAGTAGAGGCCGCGCAGCCCCATGCCCACCACGATTGCCACCACCGCCACGGCGATCTGCGCAGGCTTGCCCATCCACAGCAGCACCGCCGCGGCCAGCACCGCCCCTATCCCCCCCAGCACGGCATGGTCATACCAATAGCGGCGATGATCGGCCAGAAACACCTGCGCGACCACCTCACCCGGCTCCAGCGGCAATTCGCTTTCGGCACCGGGGCGGTAGTTCAGCACGGCATCGCGTTTGATTTCAGACATAGGTTTCCTCCACCAGGGCCCGGCCGCGTTCGGCGCGCAGGTTCTGCGCCAGCAGGTCCATCACCGCCATGCGCACCGCCACGCCCATTTCCACCTGTTCCTGAATCACCGAACGGTTGATGTCATCGGCAATCGTGCCGTCAATCTCCACGCCGCGGTTCATCGGGCCTGGGTGCATGACGATGGCATCGGGCCTGGCAAAGGCCAGCTTGTCGGCATCCAGCCCGTAGCGGTGAAAATATTCGCGCTCCGAAGGAATGAACCCCCCATCCATCCGCTCGCGCTGAAGCCGCAGCATCATCACCACATCCGCCCCCGCAAGGCCTGCGCGCATGTCGTCGCAGATTTCGCAACCGAATTCCTCGATGCCCGCAGGCATCAGCGTGGGCGGGCCGATCAGCCGCACCCGGTTTTCCATCTTGCCAAGCAAGATCAGGTTCGAGCGCGCCACCCGGCTATGCGCCACATCGCCGCAAATCGCCACGGTCAGGCGTTGAATCCGGCCCTTGGCGCGGCGGATCGTCAGCGCATCCAGCAGCGCCTGCGTGGGGTGTTCGTGGCGCCCGTCACCGGCGTTGATGACCGCGCAATTGACCTTTTGCGCCAGGAGATCGACCGCCCCCGATGCGCCATGGCGCACCACCAGCAGGTCGGGATGCATGGCGTTCAGCGTCAGCGCGGTATCGATAAGGGTCTCGCCCTTTTTCACGCTGGAGTTCTGCATCGCCATGTTCATCACATCGGCCCCGAGCCGCTTGCCCGCCAGTTCGAAACTGCTTTGCGTGCGGGTGGAGTTTTCGAAGAACATGTTGATCTGCGTCATCCCCGCCAGCACATCGGTGCGCTTGACGGTGCGGCGGTTGAGATCGACGTAGCGGTCGGCGAGGTCGAGAACGGTGCGGATGTCTTCGGGGCTCAGATGCTCGATGCCCAGAAGGTGCCGCGCGCGGAATGCCATGCCTGCCTCCGTAGTTGAGATGATCCGGGGGACGTGGCCCCGCTTATGGCAAATGGGGGGGCGGGCGTCCAGCGGCTTTACCCGGCGGCGGGGGCGGTGCATATCATGTCACATGCAAAACCACGCCGCCCCCGATCTCAGCTTTGATGCCGCCTTGGCCGCCCTTGAATGGATGGTCGAAATGGGGGTCTGCGAGCCGGTTTCCGATCTGGCGGTGAATCGTTTCGATCTGCCCGAGCAATTGCCGACCCCCGGCCCTGCCGCGGCCAAAGGGGCGGCCGTGGCCGAGGTTGGGGCCAAGGCTGCGGCCGCCAGACCGATGCCTGCCGCATCCGGGGCCGAGGCTGATCCGGTCGCCGAGGCCCGCCGCGCCGCCGCCGGGGCGGCAACGCTCGAAGATCTGCGCGCGGCGCTGGCCGGATACGAATTCTGTGCGTTGAAAAAAGGGGCGCGGAGCACCGTCTTTGCCGATGGCATCGCGGCGGCACGGGTGATGATTATCGGCGAGGCTCCGGGGCGCGACGAGGACCAGATCGGCACCCCATTCGTGGGCCGGGCCGGGCAGTTGCTGGACCGGATGCTGGCCGCGATCGGGCTTTCGCGCACCGCCCCCAGCCCGGACGCGGCGGTTTACATCACCAATGTCCTGCCCTGGCGCCCGCCCGGCAACCGGGAACCGGAACCGGCCGAAATTGCCCGGATGCTGCCGTTTCTGGCGCGGCATGTGGAATTGGCCAACCCCGATGTCATTGTGCTGATGGGCAATGTTCCCTGTGACGCGGCGCTGGGGCAACGCGGGATCACGCGGCTGCGCGGGGGCTGGGCCGAGGCGTTTGGCCGCCCCGCCCTGCCGATGACGCATCCCGCCTATCTGCTGCGCACCCCTGCGGCCAAACGCGAGGCCTGGGCCGATCTTCTGGCGCTGCGGGCATGGCTTGACCGGGCCGCCGCGCCCTGAAAGCCGCCTTCCGCGAAGCCCTCCACCCCGAAATCCGGCGGCAAAGCCATGACAATCGCGTGAGATGCGACGGAAGCGACATTTCCACGCGTAGCACCGATGCAAACACTTGCGTAACGCTTTCATCGCCATACCCTGAAGCCACCCACGTTTGCGGCCCGGCCGCCCACCGCAGGATATTTACATGCGCTTTCTGACCCGTTCGCTCGTCGGGCTGTTCCTTGTCGCCCTGTCCATCGCCTTTCTGGCGGCGGGGGGCTTTGCGGTGAAATCGGCGCTGGAGGCCCGCGGCCGGGGGCCGGCCAATTCCAGAGCGGCGACCGAGCGGGTCTTTGCCGCCAATGTGATTGCGCTGGAATTTGGCACGCAGCAGCCCGAGTTGACCGCCTATGGCAGCCTGCGCGCGGTGCGTGAACTGGAACTGCGGGCCCCTGCCGCAGGCACGATTGCCGAACTTTCGCGGAATTTCGTCGAAGGCGGCCAGGTTGCCGAGGGGGAGGTTCTGTTGCGCCTCGATCCGGCCGAGGCCGAGGCCGCGCGGGCCACCGCCGCCGCCAGCCGGGCCGAGGCCGAGGCGGCTCTGGCGCAGGCCGAGCGCGGGCTGGCCCTGTCGCGCGACGATCTTCTGGCGGCAGAGCGTCAGGCGGTGCTGCGCCGTGCCGCGCTGGACCGGCAGCGCTCGATTGGCGAAAAAGGCTTTGGCAAGACCGCCGATGTCGAAACCGCCGAACTGGCGGCTTCGGCGGCCGATCAGGCGGTGCTGAACCGCCGGGTGGCGCTGTCTTCGGCCGAGGCGGGGCTCGATCAGGCCAGAAACGCCCTGCGGCGCAGCGAGATTGCGCTGAGCGAGGCCGAGCGCCGCCTGGCCGACACCGAAGTGCGGGCGGCGTTTGCGGGCCAGCTTTCGGGCATCTCCGCTGTGCAGGGGCGGCTGGTTTCGAACAATGAAATGCTGGGCACGCTGATCGACCCGACGGCGCTCGAGGCGGCTTTCCGGGTCTCGACGGCGCAGTATTCCCGGCTGACTGATGCGCAGGGCGCATTGGTGCCGACGCTGGCCCAGGTTGGGCTTGATCTGGGCGCCGAACAGATTTCGGTATCGGCCGAGCTGGTCCGGGCCGGTGCGGCGCTCGAGGCCGGGCAGGCGGGGCGTCTGCTTTTTGCCCGGCTGGCGGGGGCGCGGGGCATGAAGGTGGGCGATTTCGTCACCGTCACGCTGAGCGAGCCGCCGCTCGAGGGCGTGGCCAAGGTGCCGGCCAGTGCCGTGGGCGCCGATGGCCAGGTGCTGGTTCTGGGGCCGGACGAGCGGCTGCGGGCGGTGCCCGTCGAAGTGCTGCACCGGCAGGGCGATGCGGTGCTGATCCGGGCCGCCGCGCTGCAAGGCGGGCAGGAAATCGTGGCGGAGCGCACGCCGCTGCTGGGCGCGGGGCTGAAGCTGCGGCCCTTGCGCGTGGGGACCGATGGCGCGGCGCTGGCCGCCGAACCCCCGGCGACGGTGGTGCTCGATGCCCCGCGCCGGGCGCGGCTGATTGCCTTTGTCGAGGCCAACAACCGGATGCCCGCCGACACCAAGGCGCGGACACTGGCGCAGTTGCAAAAGGATGCCGTGCCGCTTGAGGTGGTGGAGCGGCTCGAATCGCGGATCGGAGGCTGAGCCATGACCGCGACCCCAACCCCCGATGACGAGGCTCCGAAATCCTCGGCTGCGGCTGCGGTGCTGGCCGAGGGCGAATTTGCCCGTCCGGGTGACCCGTTGCCGCCCCCGCATGGGCTGATCGCGCTGTTTACCCGCCACCGCACGCTGGCCAATCTGCTGTTGGTGCTGCTGCTGATGGCGGGGGCGGTGACCCTGCCAAAGATGCGGTCGCAGTTCTTTCCCGATTCGGTGGTCGAGGAAGTGGAGATTTCCGTCGTCTGGGAGGGCGCCGGTGCCGAAGATGTTGACCGCGCCATCGTGCAGGTGCTGGAACCCACGCTGATTGCCATCGAGGGGGTGGACAGCTCGCAGGCCCGTGCCACCGAAGGGCGGGCGCTGCTGACGCTCGAATTCGAACCCGGCTGGGACATGGGCCGGGCGGTGAACGATGTCGAGCAGGCGATCGCCTCGGCGGGTGATCTGCCCGAGGCCGCCGAAGAGCCAAGCGTGACGCGCGGGGTCTGGCGTGACACGGTGACCGATGTGGTGATTACCGGGCCGATTGCGCCGGAACAATTGGGGCGGCTGGCCGATGAGCTGGTGACCCGGCTTTATGCCAAGGGCGTCACCCGCACCACCGTGCAGGGGCTGGCGGCGGCGCAGACCGTGGTCGAGGTGCCCACCGCGCAGATGATGCGCCATGATGTGACGCTGAGCCAGATTGCCGCCGTGATCGCGGCCGAAGCCGCCACCAGCCCGGCGGGGGATGTGTCGGGCGGGGCGCAGCGGGTGCGCACCGGCGAAGAGCGGCGCGAGGCACGCGACATTGCCCGGCTTGTGCTGCGGGAAAACGCCGATGGCTCGCTGTTGCGGCTGGGCGATGTGGCGCAGATCCGGCTTGAGGGCGCCACGCGCAACCGTGCCTATTTCGTTGGTGAGAACCCGGCGATGACGGTCAATGTGGCGCGCTCGGCCGAAGGCGATGCGATTGCGATTCAGCGGCAGGTCGAGGCGGTGGTGGCCGAACTGCGCCCCACCCTGCCCGCAGGCACCGGCATTGACCTGATCCGCACCCGTTCCGAACAGATTACCCAGCGGATCGAACTGTTGCTGAAAAACGGGTTTCAGGGCCTGGTGCTGGTGGTGGTCTTGCTGTTCCTGTTTCTCAATGCGCGCACCGCATTCTGGGTGGCGATGGGCATTCCCACCGCCATGGCCGCCGCGTTGAGCGTGATGTATCTGGGCGGCATGACGCTCAACATGATCTCGATCTTCGCGCTGATCCTGACGCTGGGGATCGTCGTCGATGATGCGATCGTGGTGGGGGAACATGCCGATTTCCGCGCCCGCGACCTGGGCGAGCATCCGGTGCTGGCCGCCGAACAGGGGGCACGTCGGATGGCGGCGCCGGTGCTGGCCTCGACGCTGACCACGATCATCGCCTTTGCCGGGCTGACCGTGGTGGGCGGGCAGATGGGGCGGATGGTGACCGATATTCCCTGGACGGTGATTGCCGTGCTTGCGGCTTCGCTGGTCGAGGTGTTCCTGATCCTGCCCAACCACATGAGCCACGCCCTGACCCACACCGCAAAGGGCGCCTGGTACGACTGGCCCTCGCGCAAGGTGAACGCGGGGCTTGACTGGTTCCGCATCCATGCCATGCGACCGTTGGTGCGTGCCATCGTGCGGGGCCGCTATGCGGTGCTGTCGGGGGCGGTGGCGCTGACGCTGGCGGCGGTGTCGCTGCTGCTGGGCGGCACCGTGCAATGGCGCTTTTTCAGCCCGCCCGAACAGGCCTCGGTTTCGGGGGCCTTTGCCATGCTGGCCGGGGCGAGCCGTGCCGATACGATGGTGCAGATGCAGGCGCTGCAACGCGCCACCGACGAGGTGGCCCGCGAATATGAGGCCGAATATGGCGTCAACCCGGTGAAATATGCGATCACCCAGGTGGGCGGGGCGGTGGGCCGTGCGCTGGCCTCGGCCGACAGCAAGGATGTCGATCTGCTGGGGGCGATCTCGATCGAACTGATCGATCAGGACGACCGGCCCTATACCTCGTCCGATTTCATCGCCCGCCTGCAGGACGCCTCTGCCCGGCATCCGCTGCTGGAAGAGCTGAGCTATCGGTCGTTCTTTGCCGGGCCGTCCTCGGACGGGATCGCGGTGCAGTTCACCGGCGCGGAAAGCCGGGTGCTCAAGGATGCGGCCGAAGACCTCAAGACCGCTTTGGCGGCCTATCCCGAGGTGTCCGCGCTGGAGGACAACCTGGCCTATGACAAGGAAGAGCTGATCCTCGATCTGACCCCGCGCGGGGCTGCGCTGGGCTTTGACATCGACACGCTGGGCCGCGAATTGCGCGCAAGGCTCAACGGCACCGAAGCGGCCAGCTACCCCGACGGGGTGCGCTCGGCCACGATCCGGGTCGAGATGCCGGAGGGCGAACGCGGGGCCGATTTCACCGAACGGATGCAGATGCGCACCCCCGGCGGGCAATGGGTGCCGCTGGGCGACATTGTCACCCTGCGCTCGGCCATCGGCTTTTCGACGATCCGCCGCGAAGATGGCGAGCGGATGGTTTCGGTCACCGGCAATATTTCCGAAGACAATCCCGAACGCGCCAACCTGATCGAACGCGAGATGACCGAGGTGATCTTGCCGCGCATCGCCGAAGAGCGCGGGATCGGCTGGACCCTGGGCGGGGCCAAGCAGCAGGAAAAGGACTTCATGGGCGAGGCGATGCTGGGCCTCGTGCTGTGCCTCAGCGGCATCTACATCTGCCTGGCCTGGATCTTTGCCTCCTGGACACGGCCGCTTGTGGTGATGTCGGTCATCCCCTTCGGGCTGATCGGGGCGATCTGGGGGCATTGGCACTGGGGCATCGCAATGTCGATGTTTTCGGTGGTCGGGCTGATCGGCATGACCGGGATCATCATCAACGACGCCATCGTGCTGATTTCGACGGTGGACGAATATGCCGCCCGCCGTGGGCTGGTGCCGGCCATCGTCGATGCGGTGGCCGACCGGCTGCGGGCGGTGCTGCTGACCACGCTCACCACAGTGCTGGGCCTCGGGCCGCTGATGTATGAGCAATCGTCTTCGGCGCTCTTTCTCAAGCCCACCATCGTCACGCTGGTCTATGGCCTGGGTTTTGGCATGGTGCTTGTGCTGGTCGTGGTGCCGGCGGCGCTGGCGGTGGGGCAGGATTTTGGCCGCGATATCCGTGCGTTGCGGCGTGCGCTACGCAGTCCGCACCGCGCCGCGCGGGGGTTGCGGCAGGTGCTGGGCGGGGCCTTGGCGGTGCTGGCGCTGGGCTTTGCGCTGACCCTTGGCCGGGCGATCTGGGCGGGTCAGGGCATTGGCCCGGCTCTGGGGGTGTTTGCGGCGCTGGCGGCGCTCGTCACGCTGGCCACGGGTTTTGCCGCGCCGCGCGTGCTGGCACGGCGCAAGCCGGTGACGCAGCCCTGAGCGGGTGCAGGCCGCGAGGCCAGGTGGGGCGGTTCAGTTCGGTTGCGGGCAGCCGTCGATTTCAAATGCCCCCGCCGCGCTCAGCACGGTGATCCGCAGGTCGCGCTGATCGAGGTCGAACGGGGCGCCGCTGTCGGGCACGAATTCGGCGCTGGCCAGCAATTGCCTGCCCTCGCGACGCATCACCGAATCCGAAACCCACATCGGGCTGGAGCGCAGTTCGAACAGGGCCACCTCGTTGGCGGCCTCCGGCAGATCGATAGCCGCGTGCACCCGGACCCCGTCGCGGATCGGCTCAAAGGTGCAGCGCGCAAGGCCGGGTCGCGGCGCGGGCTCGGCGGCGATGGCGGCGGAAATCTCGGCATCGGGGCCGCCCGGCCCGGCCAGATCGGCGTGCAGCGACAGTTGCACCGGCACGCAGATTTCCTGACAGATGCCAAGGTCGAGATCGGCGGCAAGCGCCACCGGCTGCGACGGATCGGCCGGGGTGATCTCGACCGGCAGCACCATCGCCTCGTGATAGCCCACCGCCCGCATCCCGTTGACCTCGAACACCTCGGGCGCGGGCCAGATGACGCGCAGCGCAGCCACATTCTGCGAGGCGGTGAAATTCAGCACCGGCGGCACCCCGGCATCACCGGGCACCCGCCAATAGGTTTTCCAGCCGGGGCGCAGCTCGATTTTCAGCGCGGCGATCCGGGCGCCGTCGGGGGTGGTCCAACCGCCAAGCACCCCGGCCTGCGACAGACCGGGCGGCAGGGCGGCGGCGGGCAGGGTGGTGGGGGCCTCTTGCGCGGCAAGCGGATTGGCCAGAAGGGCGCAGAGCGGGACGAGGGGAATCAGCCGGGTCATGCCCTTGCGATACCGCCGGGTGGGGGGCTGGGCCAAGTCACAAACGCGGCAATCGCGGCAGCGTGACGCCTTTGCCGCAGCCGGGGCTTGATTGCGGCGCGGTGCAGGGCCACCTTTGGCAAAGGGCGCCGTGCCGCCATGCACCGCACCCCAGGCCGCACCATCGGCGGCGCCACAGGAGGCGCCACGGGGGGGCCACGGGGGGGCAGGGCGGGGGCAAGGCCAGAACAGGGGGCAGCCATGGACCTGACCGGAAAATTTCTCATCGCCATGCCGGGAATGGGCGATCCGCGCTTTGCACATGCGGTGGTGGCCGTCTGCGCCCACTCGCCCGAGGGTGCGATGGGGCTGATTGTCAACAAGCCGCTGCCAAAACCGGGAATGGGCGATCTGCTTGAACAACTGGGCATCGCGGTGACCGTCTCTGACCACAAGGCGGCGCCGATCCTGTTTGGCGGGCCGGTGGAAACCGGACGCGGCTTCGTGCTGCATTCGCCCGAGTGGCATGCGGCCACGATGCCGGTGGGCGACGGCCTGGCGATGACCGCCACCCGCGACATTCTGGAAGAGATCGCCGCCGGGCGCGGCCCGGTGCAGGCGCTTTTGGCGCTGGGCTATGCGGGCTGGGGGCCGGGGCAGATCGAGCAGGAAATCCTTGCCAATGGCTGGCTGGTTTCCGAGGCCGATCCGGGCCTGGCGCTTGGCCCCGAACATGCGACGAAATGGACCCGTGCGATTGCCGCCATGGGCATCGATCCGCGGTCGCTTTCGGCGGCGGCGGGCCACGCCTGAGGCCGGAGATGATCTCCGCTCCCGTTCACCCTGAGCCGTGCGGCGCGGCTCAGGCCTCGCGTGGGGCGCTGGCGCGGCGCAGCCGGTCGTTGATGGCGCGGCCAAGGCCGTGGTCGGGAATCGGTGCGACGGCAATGGCGCAGGCGCGGTGCGCCGTGGCCAGCCGGTCGGCCAGCCGCAGCGTGGCGAAAAGCCGTGCCGCCGCCTCGACCAGATCGGCGCTGGCCGAAAGCGTCAGATCGGCTTCGGGTGTGGTGCCAAAACCGATCAGCACCTCGCCTGGGTGCTTTTGGGTTGCGTTCAGCCGCACCATGGCGCCGGGGGCGTAATGCGAGGCCAGTTGCCCCGGCGCATTGGGCGCTTTGGCGCTGCCGCCACTGGTGAGCGCCTCGCCAAGCGCCGCCTCCAGGGCCTCGGCGGGCAGGCCACCGGGGCGCAGAAGGCGCGGCGGATCGAGGCTGAGAATGGTCGATTCGACCCCCACCGCGCAGGCCCCGCCCTCGAGCACGGCGGCAATGCGCCCAGCCAGCCCCTCAAGCACATGTTCGGCCTCGGTCGGGCTGACCTTGCCCGAGGGGTTGGCCGAGGGCGCCGCCAGCGGCCCACCGAACGCGGCCAGAAGCGCTTGCGCCAGCGGGTGGGCGGGCAGGCGCAGCGCCACCGTATCATGCCCCGCCGTCACCAGATCAGAAATGCCCGCCTCGGGGCGAAGGGCCAGCACCAGCGTCAGCGGACCGGGCCAGAACGCCCCCGCCAAAGCCCGCGCCTGCGGCGAAAACACCGCGATCTCCTCGGCCATGGCCAACGAGGCCACATGCACGATCAGCGGGTTGAAACGGGGCCGCCCCTTGGCCTCGAAGATCCGCGCCACCGCCGGCGATTGCCGCGCATCGGCGCCCAGCCCATAGACCGTTTCCGTCGGGAAAGCGACAAGCGCCCCCGCCTGCAACAGCAGCGCCGAGCGGGCCAGGCCCGCGGCATCGGCGCAAAGACGTTCGGTAACGGTCTGCATCGGGCTTTCGTGACGCTGCGTTGCGGTTGAAGGAGGCTTCCCTCGGGGTAACCTGACCCCGAACACAGGACATAAGCGCAGGCAGACCAAATGCCAAGCGCCGCCCAAGGAGACTGCCATGGCCTACCGCTCGCCCGTCGTCGATATCCGCTTCATCCTCGATCAGATCGTGCCGATTGCGCCGCTGGCCGCGACCGAGCGCTTTGCCGAGGCCACGGGTGAGACGGTGGAGGCGATCCTGACCGAGGCGGGGCGGCTGTGCGACGAGGTCATGGCGCCCTTGCTGCGTGCGGGCGACTTGCACCCCGCCCGGCTGGAAAACGGCGTGGTGCGCACCTCGCCCGGTTTCAAGGAGGCGTATCGCCAGATTGCCGAGGGTGGCTGGGTGGCGGTAGCGGCACCGGCGGAATTTGGCGGCATGGGCCTGCCACAAACGCTGTGCGTGGCGGTGAACGACATGATGTCGGGCGCCAATCTGGCCTTGCAGTTGAACCCGCTGCTGACCCAGGGCCAGATCGAGGCGCTGGAGCATCACGCCAGCGAGGATCTCAAGGCGCTCTACATTCCCCGGCTGATTTCGGGGCAATGGGCGGGCACGATGAACCTGACCGAGCCGCAGGCGGGGTCCGATGTCGGCGCGCTGCGCAGCAGGGCCGAGCCGCGCGGTGACGGCAGTTTTTCCGTGACCGGGCAGAAGATCTTCATCTCCTGGGGCGATTCGGATGTGACGGAAAACATCTGCCACCTTGTATTGGCGCGGTTGCCCGATGCGGCGCCCGGCACCAGGGGGATCAGCCTGTTCATGGTGCCGAAGTTCATTCCCGATGCACAGGGCAGGCCGGGCGTCGCCAACACGCTCAAGGTGGTGTCGCTTGAACACAAGATGGGCCTGCACGGCTCGCCCACCTGTGTGATGAGTTTCGAGGGCGCGCAGGGCTGGCTGGTGGGCGAGCCTGGCAAGGGCATGGCGGCGATGTTCACGATGATGAACAACGCCCGGCTGGCGGTGGGGGTGCAGGGCATCGGCATTGCCGAGGCGGCCTATCAGAAGGCCCTTGCCTATGCGCAGGAGCGGGTGCAGTTCGCGCCCATCATCGAACATGCCGATGTGCGGCGGATGCTGGCCGGGATGAAGGCGGAAATCTTTGCCGCGCGGTCGATTGCGCTGGCCTGTGCGGTGGCGCTGGACCTTGGCCGGGCCAGCGGCGATGCCGATTGGCAGGCGCGGTCGGCGCTGCTGACCCCGATTGCCAAGGCCTATGGCACCGATGTGGGCATCTGGGTGGCCGAGCAGGGCATTCAGGTGCATGGCGGCATGGGTTTCATCGAGGAAACCGGCGCCGCGCAATATTACCGCGACGTGCGGGTGACGGCGATTTACGAGGGCACCAACGGCATTCAGGCGATGGATCTGGTGGGCCGCAAGATGATGGATGAGGGCCGGGCCGCGTTTCGGCTGTTGCAAGAGGTCGAAGATGCCGCCAAGGCCGCGCGCGGCGCCCTGCCCGATCTGGCCGAAGCGGTCTGGGAGGCGGCGGAAACCCTGCGCGAACATACCGAATGGATGCTGGCCCAGGGCACGCAGGACCGCTTTGCCGGGGCGGTTCCCTATCTGCGGGCCTTTGCGCGGGTGCTGGGGGCGCATTACCATCTGCGCGCGGCGCTGACCGGGGGCGGGGCAAGGGCCCGGTTGGCCGCGGTCTATATCCGCCGGTTCCTGCCGCAGGCCGATGCCGCGCTGGCCGAGGCCCGTGTGGGCGCCGCCGATCTTTACGCGCTGAGCGCCGAAGATCTGGGCGCATGAGCCGGGCCGCGCGTAGGTCGGGGGGGCGCCGATGACGAACCGGGCCGGGCTGCGCATTCCGTTCGAGGCGCCGCCTGACTTTGGCGCGGTGCTCTGGCTGGCGGAAGGGGTGGGTTGGCTGCGCCTGCCCTTGCCGATGGCGCTGGATCATGTGAACGCCTATGTGCTTGACGACGGTGATGGCTGGACGCTGATCGATCCGGGCATGGACACCCCCGCCTGCCGTGCCGCGCTTGGGGCCGCGCTGGCGGGGCCGCTGGCGGGCAAACCGGTGCTGCGGGTGATTGTCACCCATTACCACCCCGACCATATCGGCCTTGCCGGCTGGCTTCAGGCGCGGGGGGCGGAATTGTGGACCACCCGGACAAGCTGGCTGTTTGCACGGATGCTGAGCCTCGATGTGCAGCCGCTGCCGGTGGCCGAAACGCTTGCCTTCTGGAAGGCGGCGGGAATGGTGCCGGATCTGCTGGCGCGGCGGGCCACGGAGCGGCCCTTCAACTTTGCCGATTGCGTGCATCCTTTGCCGCTCGGCTTTCGCAATCTGACCGAAGGAGAGGTGATCCTGGCCGGGGGGCGGCGCTGGCGGGTGCGGATTGGCCATGGCCACGCCCCCGAACACGCCACGCTCTGGAGCGAGGATGACGCTCTGGTGCTGGGCGGCGATCAGTTGTTGCCGTCGATCTCGGCCAATCTGGGGGTCTATGCCACCGAGCCGCTGGCCGATCCGCTGGCCGACTGGCTGCAAAGCTGCCGCGCCTTTCAGCCGCTTGCGCGCGACGATCACCTTGTTCTGCCCGGCCACAAGCTGCCCTATCACGGGCTGCCGCTGCGGCTGCGCCAGATGATCGAAAACCATGTTTCGGCGCTGAACCGTCTGACCGCGCTGCTGGCCGACGGCCCCCGCACCGCCACCGATTGCTTTGCGGCGTTGTTCAAGCGTCCGGTGGGCGAGGCCGAATACGGGCTGGCCCTGGTCGAGGCGGTGGCGCATCTCAACCACCTGCTGGCGCGCGGCGTGGTGCAGCGGCACATGGCGCAAGGGGTCTGGCTCTGGTCGCTTGCCGGGACGTGACAGTTTGTCGCATCTGCGCTAGGCTGGCGCGGACAAGCCACAGGGAGGACGCAATGGCCGATCACCAGCAAGGTTCCATGGACATCCGTGTTCAGGAAAGGACATTCGCCGGATTTATGCGCCTTACCGCCGTTTCGGTGGTTGTCATCCTTGTCTTTCTGGTGTTTCTCGCACTCGCAAACGGCTGAATTGCCGGGGTAAACGGGGCGAGGGGGTCAGGCAGATGCGCCGACTTTTCATCTGTCTGGGCGCTGTTCTGGCGCTTGCGGCTTGTGGGGCGGAACCGAAATGGGCCCCTGACGAGGCGGTACAACGCGCCAGGGTGCAGACCGGCAACCCGCCGTCGCTGACACTGTTCACGGTGATCGGAACCACGACCGGGGCGGGGGGGCATTCTTCGCTGATGATCGACGGCAGCCAGCGGGTGATCTTTGATCCGGCCGGAACCTGGTATCATCCCAGCGTGCCCGAACGGAATGACGTGGCCTATGGCATCACCGAGCGGATGTTCAAATTCTATATCGACTACCACGCCCGCGAGACATGGTATGTCCGCGAGCAGCGCGTGGCGGTGACGGCGGCGCAAGCCGAGGCGCTGATTGCGCGGGTCGAGGCCAATGGCGCCGTGCCCAAGATGATGTGCGCCAACGAAACCACGGCGGTGCTGCGGGATGTGGCCGGGTTCGAGACCCTGCCCAACACCTATTCGCCGCTCAAGCTGTCGGCGGCGTTCGGCAAGCTTCCCGGCGTGGTCACCAAGGATCATTTCGACAATGACCCCGATGACAATTCGGGGGTGCTGATGATTCAGGCCGCGCCGCCGGTGCATGGCTCGCCCTTTGGCAACGGCGGCTGAGCCGCCCCCGTGCGGCGCCTAGCCGATCAGCCACAACCCGGCGTAAAGCGCCACCAGACCGCCCAGAATGGCGGCCAGCGTGTTGCGTGTGAGCAGCCCCACCAGCACCGTCGCCGTGGCTGCAATCAGCCGGGCCGGGTCGGGTTGGCCCTGCGTCGCCGCCGGCCAGAGCACGAGCGGCGCCACCAGCCCCGGCAACACCGCCACCGCAGTATAGCGCAGGTAGCGCAGGGCCCATTCGGGCAGCGGCCGGTTGCCCAGAAGGCCCAGAAAGGAATAGCGCAGAAAGAAGGTTCCCACCCCCAGCGCCACCACGATCAGCCAGATGGTCGGGCTGCCGTACTGTTCGGCGGTGCTCATCGGGCCGCCCTCCGCGCCAGCCAAAGCTCGGTCTGGGCCCCCGCCGCCATTGCCAGCGCGGCCGCCAGCATCAGCCCGGTGCCCGAGGGCAAAAACGAAAGCGCCAGCGCCATGGCGACCGAAACCCCCGCCGCAACAACATGCGGAACCGAGCGCAGCATCGGTGCGATCATTGCCAGAAAGGTCACCGGCACGGCGAAATCGAGGGCAAACTCTGCCGGAATCGCCTTGCCGAGCCAGGCCCCCGCCAGCGTCGAAAAATACCATTGCGGGCAAACCGGGGTGCAGGCACCGGCATAATAGGCAAGCTTCTGCGTCAGGCTTTGCCGGGGGGCGCGGTCGTAATCGGCGGCGCTGAGCGCATAGACCTGATCGACCATGAAATAGGCCACCAGGGCGCGCTGCCAGCGCGGGGCGGCGCCAAGATGGGGCGCCAGCGCGGCGGAATACATTGCCATGCGCAGGTTGACCGCCAGCGAGGCGAGGATCACCATCAAGGTGCTGGCGTGTTCGTTCATCAGTTGCACGGCGGTGAATTGCGAGGCCCCGGCGATGACCAGCACCGAAAAGCCCAGCACCTCGAACAGGCTCATCCCGGCTTCGCTGCCGGCCACGCCGAACAACAGGCCAAACGGCACGATCACCAGCACAAAGGGCAGGCCCTGGCGAACACCGCGCCAATAGGCGGCGGAAACGGGGGTGGGGTCGGTCATGGCGGGGCTTGCTCGATGCGTTGCAATAGGCGAGTTCTAGGGCGCGGATCATGCGCCGCCAAGGGCGTGATTGTATCGGAGGCAATATGCGGCGGATCGTGGGGCTGATCCTTGCCGGAGGGCAGGGCCGGCGGATGGGGGCGGAAAAGGCGCTGCTGCCGCTTGCAGGCCGGCCGCTGGTGGCCCATGTGGCGGCGCGTCTGGCGCCGCAGGTGGTGGCCATGGCGGTTTCGGCCAATGGCGATCCGGCGCGGTTTGCCGCGCTGGGCCTGCCGGTTCTGCCCGATCTGGCGGGCGAGGCCGGCGAGGGGCCGGCGGCCGGGCTGCGCGCGGGGCTGATCTGGGCCGGGGCGCAGGGGGCCGATGCGCTGGTGACGGTGGCGACCGATACGCCCTTTTTGCCGGCGGATCTGGTGGCGCGGCTGGCCGAGGGCGAGGGCCCCGCCCATGCCACCAGCGCCGGGCGGGCGCATTACACCGCCGCGCTCTGGCCGCTGCCGATGCAGGCCGGGATCGAGGCCGGGTTTGCGGCGGGCGAGCGGCGGCTGCGGGTGCTGCTGGCCGGGGCGCGGGCGGTCGCCTTTGCCGCGCCGGACGACCCTTTTGCCAATCTCAACACCCCCGAAGATCTGGCACGGGCCGAGGCGCGGCTGCGGGGTGGGGCGTGGCTGCGGGGCGGGGCATGAAGATCTTGCTTCAGCACGGGCTTGCGGCGGCGCAACGCGCCCCGGCGGCGCGGCTTTACTGGCAGGCCTTTGGCGGCAAGCTGGGCCGGGTGATGGGCCCCGAGCCGAAGGCGCTGGCCTTCATCGAACGGGTGATCGACCCTGCGCATGTGATTGCGGCCACCGATGCCGCGGGGCGGCTGCTGGGGGTGATCGGCTTTCGCAGCCGGTCCGGCAGCTTTGTCGGCGGCACCCGTGCCGATCTGGTTGCGGTTTATGGCCTGTTCGGGGCGCTGTGGCGGGGCCTTGCGCTGGCCATCCTGGCGCAGGACCTGGGCGCCGAAGAGATCTGTGTCGATGGGCTGGCGGTAGCCGAGCCGCACCGGGGGCTCGGGCTTGGCGGCGCGTTGATCGAGGCGCTTGCGCGCGAG
>CAZPWV010000003.1:26202-30691 GCA_964590825.1 uncultured Rhodobacter sp.
GGCACGCGTGGCGCTGGAGGCCCTGGCCGGTGGTGCGCGCGAGGCGCAGGCACGGGGCTGCGCCTGCCTGCGTCTTGAGGTGGTGGGCGAAAACCTGCGGGCACGGGCGCTTTACGACCGGCTAGGTTTTGCTGTGACCGGCCGCGCCGACCGCTGGCTGACGGCGGCACTCTATGGCTACCGGTCCAGCCTTGCCATGCGCCGCAAGCTCTGATGGCGCCCCGCCCTGCGGGTCTCAGCCGATGGCGCCATCGGTGAATTGCAGCCGCGCCAGTTCGGCATAAAGCCCGCCTTCGGCCACCAGCTCGTCATGCGTGCCCTGCGCCACGATCCGGCCCGCGTCGAAAACCACGATCCGGTTGGCCTTTTTCACCGTCGCCAGGCGATGCGCCACGATCAGCGTGGTGCGCTCTTGCGTCAGCCGATCGACCGCCGCCTGAACCTCGCGTTCCGAGGCGGCATCCAGCGCCGATGTCGCCTCGTCAAGCAGCAGGATCGGCGCATCGCGCAAGATCGCACGGGCAATGGCGATGCGCTGTTTCTGCCCCCCCGACAGCATCACGCCGCGCTCGCCCACATAGGTGTCGAACCCGTCGGGCAGGGCGGCCAGGAAATCATGGGCATGGGCGGCACGGGCGGCGGCCTCGACCTCGGCATCGCTGGCCTCGGGGCGGCCAAAGCGGATGTTTTCGCGGGCCGAAGCGGCAAAGATCACCGGGTCTTGCGGCACCAATGCGATGGCGCGGCGGAAATCATGCCGCGACAGGGTCTTGAGATCGTGCCCGTCAATGGTGACGCGGCCGGTCTCCGGATCCCAGAACCGCTGGATCAGCTGGATGATCGTGGTCTTGCCCGCCCCCGAAGGGCCGACGAGCGCCACGGTTTCCCCCGGCCGGATCGCCAGATCCACCGCCTCGAGCGCCGAAACCTCGGGCCGCGACGGGTAGTGGAAGGTGACGTTTTCAAAGCCGATGGCGCCGCGTGCGGGCATCGGCAGGGCCAGCGGGTGCGGCGGGTCTTGCACGCTGTCCTCGGACCCCAGCAGTTCAACCAGCCGCTCGGTGGCCCCGGCGGCGCGCTGCAACTCGCCCCAGATCTCGCTCAGCGCGCCGACGGCACCGGCGACCATCACCGCATAGATGACGAATTGCACCAGTTCGCCCACCGTCATCGTGGCTTCGCGCACGTCGCGAGCGCCGACCCAAAGCACCCCCACCACCCCCGCAAAGACGAGGAAAATCACCACCACCGTCATGATGGCGCGGGTGGTGATGCGCTTTTGCGCCGAGGAAAAGCTGCGTTCGGTGACCTCGGAAAAGGCCCTGCGGGTGCGGGCTTCGTGGGTGAAGGCCTGCACCGTCTGCACCGACAGCAGCGCCTCCGAGGCCGAGCCGGCCGAAGACGCGATCCAGTCCTGGTTCTCGCGGCTGAGCACGCGCAGCCGCCGCCCCATCACCACGATCGGCACCACCACAAAGGGCACCACCATCAGCACGAGCCCGGTCAGCTTGGCCGAGGTGACCAGCAGCATGACCAACCCGCCCAGCAAGATCAGCAGGTTGCGCAGCGCCACCGACACCGAAGAGCCGATGACCGAGAGGATCAGCGTGGTGTCGGTGGTGATGCGCGAGATGATCTCGCCGGTCAGCACGCGTTCGTAAAAGGCGGGCGACATCGCGATGACCCGGTCAAAGACCGCCTTGCGGATATCGGCCACGATCCGCTCGCCAAAACGGGTGACCAGCCAATAGCGCGCCCCCGTGCCCAGCGCGAGCAGCGCCGCGATGAACAGCGCCGCGCCGAAATATTCATCCAGAAGCGTGCCGCCTTTCTGGAACCCGTCCACCACGCGGCGCACCGCCAGCGGCAGGATCAGGCTGATCGAGGCGGTCAGCACCAGAGCCGCGAGCGTTGCCAGCGCGGCAATGCGATAGGGCGCGATGAATGGCGCCAGACCGCGCAGCGCACCGATGCGCCTGGACGTGGGCCGATCCTCGAGCGGGGCTTGCGGTCTGCGGGCCATGGGCTCTCCCTTTGCGTTTTGCCTCGTTTATGGGGCGAATGGCCGCAGGGCAAGCACCGATTGGCGGCAGCGACGGCAGGTTCTGGTGCGGGCGACCGGACTTGAACCGGCATGGGGTTGCCCCCGAGGGAGTTTAAGTCCCATGCGTCTACCATTTCGCCACGCCCGCGCCCCCGTTTGCCTAGCGCGGGGCGGGCGAGGGGGCAAGAGGGCAAGGAGAAACCGCAGCCGCGGGCTCAGCGCCCTTCGAACCGCGGCGGGCGCTTTTCAAGGAATGCCTGAACGCCTTCGCGGAAATCCGCGGTGCGGCCCAGGGCGCCCTGCAACTGCGCCTCAAGCGCAAGCTGATCGGACAGGTCATTGACCAACGAGGCCCGCAAGGCGCGCTTGACCGCGCCAAAGGCTGCCGTCGGCCCCTTGGCCAGATGCCCCGCCCGCGCCCGCCAGTGATGTTCGAAATCGACATCGGGGACCGATTCCCAGATCAGCCCGATCTGTGCCGCCTCATCGGCCGGAAGTTTTTCGGCAAACAGCGCCATGCCCATGGCCCGCGCGAAACCCACCTGGCGCGGCAACCACCAGGTGCCACCGGCATCGGGCATCAGGCCAATCCGGGTGAAGGCCTGCATGAAGGCCGCCGATTGCGCCGCAATCACCACATCGGCCGCCAGTGCCAGATTGGCCCCCGCCCCGGCCGCGGCGCCATTGACCGCAGCGATCACCGGCACCGGGCAGTCGTAGATCGCCCGCAGCATCGGCTCGTATTCGTCGCGCAACACCGCCTCGAGGCTCAACCCGGCCGCGGCACCATCGCCCAGATCCTGCCCCGAACAAAAGGCCCTGCCCGCCCCGGTGAGCACGATCGCCCGCGCCTCCGCGCCGGCGCGGATCAGCGCTTCGGCCAGTTCCAGCCGCATCGTGGTGTTGAGCGCGTTCATCACTTCGGGGCGATTGAGCGTGATGACCGCAAGCCCTTCGGAAATGTCATAGCGGATTGCCTGATAGCCCATCGACGCCTCCCTGATTTGCGCCAGTCTGCCTGCAAGCGGGGCGGGGCAAAAGCGAAACCCCGCGTCACGCCGGCGCAGCTTTGGCGCCGCGCCCGCTGCCCGACGGGCGCGCGGCGGGCTTGTGGAAGCCTCCGGCGGGGATATTTAGTCCACTTTGGAAACGGCATTCATTTCCAAAGTGAGCCAAGTATCCCCGCCGGAGGCTTCCTGCGCCGGGGCCGGGCGGATCACTCGTTCATAAGTTCTTTCAGCCGGGTTTCTTCCTCGGCGGACAGCATGGCGGCGGCGGGGGATTCGTCCTTGCGGCGTCTGCGCATCCAGATCAGCACCCCGCCAAGGGTCACCAGCAAGACCAGCGGGCCGGTCCAGTAGAGGATCAGATTGGCGCCCGAGCGGACCGGCTCGAACAGCACATATTCGCCGTAGCGATCCTTGATGAAGTCGATCACCTGGGTGTCGGTGTCGCCGGCCAGAAGGCGATCGCGCACCGCGAGGCGCAGATCGCGCGAGACCCCGGCGTTCGATTCGTCGATGTTTTCGCCCTGACACACCGGGCAGCGCAGCACCTGGGAAATTGTGCGGGCGCGGGCCTCGAGCGCCGCATCGGGCAGAACCTCGTCGGGCTGCACGGCCAGGGCCGGCGAGGCGAGCATCAGGCAAAGGGCAAGACGTTTCAGCATGAGGTCACTCCGCAGCAACGGCATGGCTGGGCGCGGCCTTGCGGGCGCCCCCCGCCACGCGATAGCGCCGGTCGGTCAGGCTGAGCAGGCCGCCCAGCGACATGATGAGCGTTCCCGCCCAGATCCAGTTGGCGAAGGGCTTGATATAGGTGCGCACCGCCCAGCCGCCGCCCTCCTGCGGGTCGCCGATCACCAGGTAGATGTCACGCCAGAAGCCATTGTCGATATCGGCCTCGGTCGTGGGCATGGCCTGCACCGGATAGACGCGCTTTTCGGGGTGCAGCGTGGCAACCACGCGGCCGTCCTGGCGCACCGTCATGGTGCCGGTTGTCGAAACGAAGTTCGGCCCCTGCACGTCTTGCACCGCATCGAGGGTGATCTCGTAGCCGGCCACGGTAAAGGGTTCGCCGATTTTCGCCACGCGGATGTCTTCGACCTGACCGGCCATCAGAAGGCCGATGCCGGCAATGGTGATGCCAAGCCCGCCATGGGCCAATGCCTTGCCCCAGTCGGCGCGCGGCAGGCGCAGGATGCGGGCGGGGGTGCGCCCCGCGCGTTGCCAGATTTCGGCCAGCACACCAAACACCAGCCAGGCACCAAGCCCCGCCGAAACCAGTGCCAGCACCGGCCGCCCGGTGGCCAGTGTCCAGGTCAGGGCCATGATCGCAAGGCTGGCCAGCAGCGCCGGGGCCAGCGGGCGCAGCAGTTTTGTGACGGCCGCCCGTTTCCAGGGCATCATCGCGCCGACCGGCAGCACCAGCGCCAGCGCCAGCATG
>CAZPWV010000004.1:0-3089 GCA_964590825.1 uncultured Rhodobacter sp.
GCACGCCAGCATCAGGGCAAGGAACTCAGCTACAACAACATCAACGATACCGATGCCGCCTTTGAACTGGTGGCCGAGTTCGGCACCGCCGCCCCGGCCTGTGCGATCATCAAACATGCCAACCCCTGCGGCGTGGCCACCGGCGCCACGCTGACCGAGGCCTATACCCGTGCGTTTGATTGTGACCGCACCTCGGCCTTTGGCGGTATCATCGCGCTGAACCAAAGCCTCGACGCCGCCACCGCCGAGGAAATCTGCAAGATCTTCACCGAAGTGGTCATCGCCCCCGAGGCGAGCGACGAGGCGAGGGCGATCTTTGCCGCGAAAAAGAACCTGCGCCTGCTGACCACCGGGGCCCTGCCCGATCCGAAGGCCGCCATCACCTCGTTCCGGCAGGTGGCGGGGGGCTTTCTGGTGCAGGGCAAGGACAATGGCGCCATTTCCATGGATGACCTGAAGGTGGTCACCAAACGCGCCCCGAGCGCGCAGGAGTTGCAAGACCTGCTCTTTGCCTGGAAAGTGGCCAAGCATGTGAAATCAAACGCGATCATCTATGTGAAGGACGGCGCTACCGTGGGCGTGGGGGCAGGCCAGATGAGCCGGGTGGACAGCACCCGCATTGCCGCGCGCAAGGCGCAGGACATGGCCGAGGCGATGGGTCTTGCCCAGCCGCTCACCCTCGGTTCGGTGGTGGCCTCGGATGCGTTCTTTCCCTTTGCCGATGGGCTGATTACCGCGGCCGAGGCGGGCGCAACCGCGCTGATCCAGCCCGGCGGCTCGATGCGCGACCAGGAGGTGATCGACGCCGCCAACGAACGTGGGCTGGCGATGGTCTTCACCAATATGCGCCACTTCCGGCACTGAGGGCATGATGCGTCTGATGGCCCGTGTCACGGCGGCGGTTCTGCTTCTCGACCAGATATCCAAATATCTGGTCGTGCATGTGATGGAACTCGACCGGGTCGGGGCCATCGACCTGATGCCGCCGTGGCTGAACCTGCGCATGGCCTGGAACCGGGGGATCAACTTCGGCCTGTTCTCGGGCGAGGATGGGGTGACGCGTTGGGCGCTGGTGGTGCTGGCACTGGCGATTTCGGTCTGGGTCTGGCGCTGGGTCAGCCAAGGGGCCCATGCGCGGCGGGTGCAGATTGCGGCAGGGCTGCTGATCGGTGGCGCGCTCGGCAATGTGATCGACCGGCTCGCCTATGGCGCGGTGGCCGATTTCATCAACACATCACTGCCGTTCTGGTCCAACCCCTACGCGTTCAACGTGGCCGACATTGCCATTTTCGCGGGCGCGGCGGGACTGGTGCTGTTTACCGGCGACGAGGGCGTGAAACGGCGTCGCTGAGCCGCCTTTGGGGCGTGACGGATGCGCGGCGATAGGCTAAGACGGAAACGAAACTTTCGAAGGGGTGGCTCATGCGCAAGGGGATCGGCACGTTCGGGATGGCGCTTGTTGCGGCGCTGACCTTGGCTGCGTGCTCGTCGAATCGCACGCCCGAACTCATGCATGTGCGCTCCACCACCGCCGGGCCGGATGAATTCGGCATTCTGCCGACGAAGCCGCTGGTGATGCCGGAAAGCCTTGAAGCCCTGCCCGAGCCGGCACCGGGGGGGAGCAATCTGACCGATCCGACCCCCGAGGCCGATGCCGTGGCCGCGTTGGGCGGCAACCCGGATCGACTCAAGGGCAAGGGTGTTCCGGCCGGGGATGGGGCGCTTGTGGCGCGTGCCGCGCGCTATGGCAGCGGCGCCGATATCCGGGCGCAGCTTGCCGCGGAAGATCTTGAATACCGGCGCAAGAACGATGGCCGGCTGCTGGAACGGCTGTTCAATGTGAACGTCTATTTCAAGGCCTATCGGCCGATGGCGCTGGATCAGGCGGCCGAGCTGGAACGCTGGCGCAAACTGGGCCTGCGCACCCCTGCCGCCCCGCCCTCGGGTCTGGCGCAGGAAGCCCTGCCGTAACGGCCCATCACAGCTGCGTCAGGCGTTCTGCTTGTGCTTGCCAGTCCGCGCCGAACCCATACCTTACCGGTGAAACAGGGAGGGCCCCATGCGCGTGCATCTGGCTGCGATTTTGACTGCATTTTTCCCGCTTGTGGCGCAGGCCGCCCCGGTAACGCATTTCACCTTGCCCAATGGGCTTGAAGCGGTGGTGATCGAAGACCACCGCGCCCCGGTGGTGGTGCAGATGGTCTGGTACAAGGCCGGTTCCGCCGATGAGATCCGCGGCAAGTCCGGCATTGCGCATTATCTGGAACATCTGATGTTCAAAGGCACCGACAGCCTCGCCCCCGGCGAGCTTTCGAAACGCGTGGCGGCCAATGGCGGATCGGACAACGCGTTTACCTCTTATGATTATACCGCCTATTATCAACGTATTGCGGCGGACCGGCTGGAGCTGGTGATGCGGATGGAAGCCGACCGGATGCGGAATTTGCGCATTTCCGAGGACGATTGGCAAACCGAGCGCGAGGTGATCCTCGAAGAGCGTGCCCAGCGCACCGACAGCGACCCCTCGGCGCTGTTTCGCGAACAGATCCGCGCGGCGCAGTTTCTCAACAGCCCCTATGGCACGCCCGTCATCGGCTGGCGGCAAGAGATGGAAGCCCTGACCCGCGAGGATGCGCTGGCCTGGTATGCCCAGTTCTACGCGCCCAACAATGCCGTGCTGGTGGTGGCCGGAGATGTCACCCCCGAGCAGGTCAAGGCACTGGCAACGCAGTATTATGGCCCGCTGGCGCCGTCGCCCGAGATCGCCCCGCGGGCCCGCCCGCAAGAGCCGCCGCAGCTTTCCGAACGGCGGATGCGGCTGCAAGATGGCCGGATCGCGCAGCCCTATCTGATGCGCAGCTACCTCGCCCCCGAGCGCAACCCCGCCGCACAGCAGGACGCCGCTGCGCTGACGATTCTGGCCGAAGTGCTGGGGGGCAATGCCGCCACGTCGGTTCTGGGCCGCAAGCTGGTCTTTGAAAGCGGCGATGCCATCCACGCCTCGGCCGGCTATGACGGGCTTTCGGTCGATCAGACCACTTTTTCGCTGGCGGTGACGATTGCGCAAATTGTCAAAGCCGATCAGACTG
>CAZPWV010000004.1:3099-10487 GCA_964590825.1 uncultured Rhodobacter sp.
CGCCGCCGACGTGCCCCTGCCCGAGGCAGAGGCCGCGCTGGATGCCGCATTGGCCGATTTCCTCAAGACCGGCATCGACCCGGTGCAGTTCGAGCGCATCCGCACCCGGATCAGGGCCGGAGAAATCTATGAGCAGGACGATACCGAGGCGCTGGCGCACCGCTATGGCGAGGCCCTTGCTTCGGGTTTCACCATCGCCGATGTGCAGGCCTGGCCCGAGGTCTTGATGGCTGTCACCCCCGAGGATGTGATGGCGGCGGCCAAAGCGCTTTTCGACCCCGCCCGTTCCGTCACCGCCTATGCCGAACCCGCCCCCGGCGCCGGTGCGGGCGGGGCGGAGATGCCCGCCTTCGCCCCACCCGCGCTGACACCGGAGGTGACGCAATGACCCGTTTCAGCCTGCCGCGCCTTGCCGCGCTTGGCCTTGTTGCGCTTATGGCGGCGGCCCCCGTCCGTGCGCTGGAAATCGCCGAGGTCACCTCGCCCGGTGGCATCCGGGCCTGGCTGGTCGAAGCCCATGACATTCCCTTTACCGCGCTGGAAATCCGGTTTCGCGGCGGTGCGAGCCTGGATGCCGAGGGCAAGCGCGGCGCCATCAACCTGATGACGGCGACGCTCGAGGAAGGCTCGGCCGAGCTTGACAGCCAGGGTTTTGCCGCCGCGCAGGAGGCACTGGCGGCCAGTTTCGGTTTCGATGTCGATGACGACACGCTGAGCATTTCGGCGCGGATGCTGAGCGAAAACCGTGACAAGGCGGTGGCATTGCTGCGGGGCGCGCTGATCGAGCCGCATTTCGATCAGGCGTCGCTGGACCGGGTGCGCGATCAGGTCTTGTCGATCATCGCCTCGGATGCGCAAGACCCCGGCGCCCTGGCCGGACAAACCCTGCGCAGGCTGGCCTATGGCGCCCATCCCTATGCCAGTTCGCTCAATGGCACCGTCGAAAGTGTCAATGCGCTGACCCGCGAAGACATGTTTGCCGCCAAAGCGCGGGTGATGGCGCGGGACCGGCTGGTGGTTTCGGCGGTGGGCGATATTTCCGCCGCCGAGCTTGGCCCGCTGCTTGACCGGCTGCTGGGCGATCTGCCGGCCGAGGGCGCGCCCCTGCCGCCACGGGCCGATCTGGCGCTGAGCGGCGGGGTGACGGTGGTGGATTTCCCCACGCCGCAATCGATGGTGAGCTTTGCCGCGCCGGGGCTGGCAATGGACGACCCCGATTTCTTTGCCGCCTATGTGTTCAACGAAATTCTGGGCGCAGGCGGGTTTTCCTCGCGGCTGATGGATGAGGTCCGCGAAAAGCGCGGGCTGAGCTATGGCATCTACACCTATCTGGTGCCGAAAGACCTTGCCGAAACCTGGCAGGGCAGTTTTGCTTCGGCCAATGCCAAGGTCGCCGAGGCGGTGCAGATCGTCAAGGACGAATGGGCCAAGGCCGCGACGGGCGCCGTCAGCGATACCGAACTGGCCGATGCGAAAACCTACCTGACCGGGGCCTATCCGCTGCGTTTTGACGGCAATGGCAATATTGCCGACATTCTGGCGGGAATGCAGCTCAACGGCCTGCCCATCGACTATATCGCCCATCGCAACGCGCGGGTGGAGGCGGTGACCAAAGCCGATATCGAACGGGTGGCTCAGCGGTTGTTGCGCCCGGAGGCTTTGCATTTCGTGGTGGTGGGGCAGCCCGAGGGCCTGGCGCAATAGCCCCGAATCTGTTGGGTCTGGCGGCGGGCTGTGCTATCCCTTGTGGAATGAACGCACAGCCCCCCAACATAGGCGTCAGCCGCCCCGTGATCCGGCAACTCGATGATGCCAGCGCCAACCGCATTGCGGCGGGCGAGGTGGTCGAGCGCCCGGCCAGCGCGGTAAAGGAACTGGTGGAAAATGCGCTCGATGCCGGGGCGGGGCGCATCGAGATTGCCTATGCCGATGCCGGCAAAACGCTGATCCGCATTACCGACGATGGCTGCGGCATGACCGCCGAAGATCTGCCGCTGGCGCTGAGCCGCCATGCCACTTCGAAAATCGACGGTTCGGACCTGCTCAACATCCATACCTTCGGGTTTCGCGGTGAGGCGCTGCCCAGCCTTGGCGCGGTGGGGCGTCTTTCGATCACCTCGCGCGCCGATGGCTTTGAAGCGGCACAGATTTCGGTCCTGGGTGGGCAGATCGCCCCGCCCCGCCCCGCCGCGCTGAACCGTGGCACCGTGGTCGAGCTGCGGGATCTGTTCTTTGCCACGCCAGCACGGCTGAAATTCCTGCGTTCGGACCGTGCCGAGGCCCAGGCCATTGCCGATGCGGTCAAGCGGCTTGCCATGGCCGAACCCTATGTGAGCTTTGCCCTGCACGACGTTTCGGGCCTTGAAAGCCGCGAAATTTTCCGGGCCGATGCCGAACAGGGCGAGTTGTTCGATGCGCTCGGCAACCGGGTTTCGCGCGTGCTGGGCCGGGCCTTCACCGAGAATGCCGTGGCGCTGGATGCCGAGCGCGACGGCATCCGCCTGACCGGATTTGCCGCCCTGCCCACCTATTCGCGCGGCGCCGCGGTGGCGCAGTTCCTGTTCGTCAATGGCCGCCCGGTGCGCGACAAATCGCTGTTGGGGGCCCTGCGTGCGGCCTATATGGATTTCCTCTCGCGGGATCGGCACCCAGCCGCGGTGCTGTTTCTGAACTGCGACCCCGAACGGGTGGATGTGAACGTTCACCCCGCCAAGGCCGAAGTCCGCTTTCGCGAGGCGGGCATTCCCCGTGCCTTGATCGTGACCGCGATCCGTCATGCGCTGGCCGAGGCCGGGCATCGGGCCTCCAGCACCGTGGGCATGGCCACCTTGGAGGCCATGCGCCCCGAGCCCTTGGGGGTGGCGCCGCGCATTTACCAGATGGACCGGCCCGGTGCCGGTGTGTTGCGTGCGTCCTATGGGGCGCAGATGCCGCTTGCCGCCTTTGACGAAGCCGCCACGCCCTTTGTGCCTTCGGCCCGCGCCGAGCCTGCCGCGCCGGAAACCGACGATTGTCTGCACCGGCCTTTGGGCGCAGCGCGGGCGCAGCTTCATGAAAACTACATCGTCGCACAGACCACGCAGGGAATGGTGATCGTCGATCAGCACGCCGCGCATGAACGGCTGGTCTATGAGCGGCTCAAGCGGCAGATGGCCGAAACCGGGGTGGCGGCGCAGGCGCTGCTGATCCCCGAGATCGTCGCGTTTTCACCCGCCGATGCGGCGCGGCTTCTGGATCTGGTCGAAGATTTGCAGCGCCTCGGGCTTTGCATCGAACCCTTTGGCGGGGCGGCGATTGCGGTGCGGGAAACCCCGGCAATTCTGGGCCAGATCGACGCGGCGGCCCTGCTGCGCGACATTCTGGACGAGCTGGCCGACGAGGGATACAGCCTGCGCCTGCAAGCGCGGATCGAGGCCGTGCTGAGCCGCATGGCCTGCCATGGCTCGGTGCGCTCGGGCCGGCAGATGCGGGTGGAGGAGATGAACGCGCTCTTGCGCGAGATGGAGGCCACGCCGCATTCGGGCCAATGCAACCACGGCCGCCCCACCTATGTGGAACTGAAACTGAGCGATATCGAACGGCTGTTTGGGCGCACATGATTACCCTTGGCACGCATCAGTTCGACCTGAACGACCCTTTGGTGCTGGCGGTGCTGGCGGCGGCGGCGCTGGTCTTGCTGATCCTGCTTTTGCTGTTGCGCGCCAGCGGGCGTTCGTCCAGGGCGCTCGACCCGCTGGCCGGCAGCCTGCTGAGCTTGAGCCAACGGGTGCAGGCACTGTCCGACGGTCAGCATCAGTTGACCGGCGGCCTGCACCATGTGTCCGAGGCGCAGGCGGTCAGCCAGACGAAAATGCTGGCGCTGATGGAGGCGCGGCTGGCCGAGGTCAGCCGGGGCATGAGCGAGAGCCTGCACGGCACCGCCACCCGCACCGCGCGCTCCTTGGGCGACTTGCAGCAGCGGCTGGAGGCGATCGACAAGGCCCAGGCCAATATCGAAAAGCTGTCGGGCAATGTGCTGGGCTTGCAGGATATTCTGTCGAACAAGCAGACCCGTGGCGCGTTTGGCGAAATCCAGTTGCATGACATCGTGCTCAAGGCGCTGCCATCGGATGCCTATTCCATGCAGGCCACGCTGTCGAACGGGCGCCGCGCCGATTGTCTGGTGCATCTGCCGAACCCGCCCGGCCCCATCGTCATCGACAGCAAGTTTCCGCTGGAGGCCTACGAGGCCCTGCGCCGGGCCGAAAACCAGAGCCAGATGATCGAGGCGCAGCGGATGATGCGCATTGCCGTGCGCAGCCATATTCGCGCGATTTCAGAGCGTTACATCATCGAGGGCGAAACCGCCGATGGCGCGCTGATGTTTCTGCCCTCCGAGGCGGTCTATGCCGAGTTGCACGCCAATTTCCCCGAACTGGTGCGCGAAGGTTTTGCGGCAAAGGTCTGGATCGTCTCGCCCACCACCTGCATGGCCACGCTCAACACCATGCGCGCGGTGCTGAAAGATGCCCGGATGCGCGAACAGGCCGGGGCGATCCGCCGCGAGCTGGCGGCGCTATATGGCGACGTGGACCGTCTGGGAACCCGCGTGGCCAGCCTTGACCGGCATTTTGCGCAGGCGATGAAGGATGTCGAGGAAATCAAGATTTCCGCCGAAAAGGCGGGTAAACGGGCGCATCGGCTGGATAATTTCGATTTCGAGGAGATCGCCCCCGAAGCGGCCTCGGCGCGCGTGGTTCCGATCGAACCGTGACAGATGCTGCTTGCGTCGGGCGCGGCAAGCGGCGAAACTGGCCTTAGTCAGGAGGCCTCCATGCTGCCCATCAGCCCGTCGAAAATTGCCCATGTCATCATCCGTGCGCGGAAATTCGACGCCGATGTGCCCGGTTCCGGGCAGGGCCGCGAGTTGCGGGCCTTCATCGCCAACCTGAACGAGGACGAACAGGCCGCGCTGACCGCAGTGATGTGGATTGGCCGCGAAACCTTTGAGGCCGAGGAGTTTGACGAGGCCTTCGAGACCGCCAAGGCGGAGGCCACCGCCCCCACCGAAGATTATCTTTTAGGTATCCCGATGCTGGCCGATTACCTTGAAGACGGACTGAACGCGCTGGGCATCAGCCTTGAGGAAGCCGAGGAAGACATCAACCCCTCGGTGTGAAACGGCGGCCCTCAGGCCGCCTTTCCCGTTCAGGCCACCAGCCGGTAGCCGCCCGATTCGGTAATCAGCAGCCGCGCATTCGAGGGATCGGGTTCGATCTTCTGCCGCAGCCGGTATATATGGGTTTCCAGCGTGTGGGTGGTCACGCCGGCATTGTAGCCCCAGACCTCGTGCAAAAGCACATCCCGCGCCACCACGCCATCTTGCGCGCGGTAAAGATATTTCAGGATGTTGGTTTCCTTTTCGGTCAGCCGGATCTTGCGCTCTTTCGCGTCGATCAGCATCTTCATCGCCGGCTTGAACGTGTAGGGCCCAAGCTGGAACACCGCATCTTCGGACTGCTCATGCGTGCGCAATTGCGCCCGGATCCGCGCCAGCAGCACCGGAAACTTGAACGGTTTGGTGATGTAGTCATTGGCGCCGCTGTCCAGCCCCAGAATGGTATCGGCATCGGTATCATGCCCGGTCAGCATCATGATCGGGCATTTCACCCCCTGCTTGCGCAGCTTCTTGCACAGCTCGCGGCCATCGGTATCGGGCAGGCCGACGTCAAGCATCACCAGATCGTAAAGCGCGGCTTTCGCCTTTTCCACGCCCTCGGCCCCCGAGCCTGCCTCGAACACGTCGAATTCCTCGGTGGCGATCAGTTGCTCGGCCAGCGCCTCGCGCAGATCGGTGTCGTCATCGACCAGAAGTATCTTCTTCAGCCCTGCCATCTTGGCCTCCCTCGTCGGTTGTTGCGTCGTTGTGGCCAAGCTGGCCCCCGATCACGACCGCGGCAAGAGAGGTGAAATCTTTCTCACGCAAGGGTGACGGCAGGGCCGGAGATGTTTCAATTTGTTTCAGCCGCGGCTATCTCTGGGGCATGACCACACCCGGCTTCCTTGGCCCCAGCGCCACCGACCTGCTCAACCGCGCCCGTGCCGACCTGCGCATGGGTCTGCCCGTCGTGCTTTCGGGGCAGATGCTGGCGGTGGCGGTGGAGACCCTCACCCCCGAGCGGCTGGCCGCCTTGCAGGCGCTTGCGCCGCTGACCCTGGCGCTGACCGCCTGGCGCGCCGAAACGCTCAAGGCCCGCATCTACGACAATGACCTGGCCCGGATCGTGGTGCCGCAGGGGGTCGATCTGGCCTGGCTGCGGGCATTGGCCGACCCGGCCGACGACCTGCGCCTGCCGCTCAAGGGGCCGCTTGTCAGCCTGCGCGAGGGTGATGCCACACAGGCCCGCGCCGCGATTCAGCTTGCGAAATCGGCCCAGCTTTTGCCGGCGGCGGTTCTGGTGCCGGTGCCTGCCGCCCCGCCTGATGGGCTGACCGCGCTTGACGCCACGCAGGTGCTGGCCCTGATCTCGACCGAATCCAGCTTTGCCCCGGTGGCGGCGGCGCGGGTGCCGATGCGTGCCGCCGAAAAGGGGCGGTTGCACATCTTTCGCCCCGACGACGGCGGCCCCGAGCATTACGCCATCGAGATCGGTGCGCCCGACCGCAGCCAGCCGGTGCTGGCCCGGCTGCATTCGGCCTGTTTCACCGGCGACGTTCTGGGCAGCCTCAAATGCGATTGCGGCCCGCAGCTCGATGCCGCGCTCAGCCAGATGGGTGCAGCCGGGGCGGGGGTGCTGCTTTATCTCAACCAGGAGGGCCGGGGCATTGGCCTCGCCAACAAGATGCGGGCCTATAGCCTGCAAGATCAGGGCTTCGACACCGTCGAAGCCAATCACCGCCTTGGCTTCGAAGATGACGAACGCGATTTTCGTATCGGCGCGGCGCTGCTGCGAAAGCTGGGCTTTGCGCGGGTGCGGCTGCTGACCAACAACCCCGCCAAGGTGCGGATGCTGGAGGCCAATGGCATCGCCGTGGCCGAGCGGGTGCCGCTCAAGGTCGGGCTCAGCCGTCACAACGCCGCCTATCTGGCCACCAAGGCGGCGAAATCGGGGCATATCCTGTGATCCGGCTCACGCCGCGGGGGCTGCTGTTTCAGGGCCGCCTTTTGCCGGTGCAAATCGGTCGCGGCGGGCTGAGCGGCCGCAAGCACGAAGGCGATGGCGCCACGCCGCTGGGCCGGATGCGGATTGTCGAAATGCTCTATCGCGCCGACCGCCTTTCACGCCCCGCGCGCTGGGCCAAACCCATCGGCCCGCAAGACCTGTGGTGCGACGACCCCGCCCAGGCGGCCTATAACCAGCCGGTCAAGGCGCCCTTCCCCCCCAGCCATGAACGCATGGCCCGGCCCG
>CAZPWV010000004.1:10497-11816 GCA_964590825.1 uncultured Rhodobacter sp.
CCCTTTCGGTCCCAGCCACGAGGCGATGCGCCGGCCCGACCCGCTTTATGACATTGTCCTTGTCACCGACTGGAACTATCCCAAGGCAACGCCGGGCCGCGGATCTGCGATCTTTGTGCATCAGCGCCGCCGCCTGTGCTACCCTACCGCCGGCTGCCTTGCGCTGCGCCGGGCTGACCTGATTGCCCTTGCCAAGACCATCAGGCCCGGCACGGAACTGCTGATCCCGCCGCTGGCCTGCTTTCATCTTGCAAGAAATACCGTGGGGTCCGGGGTAGCGCCTCGGGACAAATCCTAGCCCTTGGCCGCGTAATCCCGCGCGCCGAAAATCGCTGACCCCACCCGCACATGCGTGGCGCCGGCGGCAATCGCCGCTTCGAAATCGCTGCTCATGCCCATGGAAAGCCCCGCCAGCCCGTTGCGCGCGGCCATTTGCGCCAGCGTGGCAAAATGCGGGGCCGGGTCTTCGCCCTCGGGCGGAATGCACATCAGCCCCTGCACCGGCAGATCCATCGCCCGCGCCTGCGCAATGAACGCATCCAGCGCCTCGGGCAGAACACCGGCCTTCTGCGGCTCGGCCCCGGTGTTGACCTGCACGAAGAGCACCGGGCTTGCGCCGCGCGCCTGCGCCAGATTGGCCAGTTTCTCCGCCAGCGAGGGACGGTCGAGCGTGTGGATGGCCTCGAACAACCCCACCGCCTGCTTTACCTTGTTGGTTTGCAAGGGCCCGATCATATGCACCGCCACGCCGGGAAACGCATCCCGCCACGCCGGCCATTTCGCCGCCGCCTCCTGCACATAGTTTTCACCGAAAAGCCGGTGGCCCTCGGCCAGCACCGCCTGCACCCGCTCGGGCGGTTGCACCTTGGAAACGGCAATCAACTGCACCGAACCGGCGGCGCGGCCTGCGGCGGCCTCAGCCCCGGCGATGCGGGAGAGAATATCGGTCAGGCCCATGGCGCACTCCTTTGGCGGCAGGAACACAGCAGCAGAAAACACGGGCGGCGCAAAAAGAAAAGAGCGGGCGCAAGGCCCGCTCTTTCCCAATCAGGTTCTGAAGGATCAGAACGAGAACTTCACGCCGAGGTCGGCAACCATGTCCGAGCCCGGCAGATCGTTGTCGGCGATGCCGCCTTTGATCGAAGCGCCGCCGCCGAGGTCGTACTCAGCGCCGAGACCCCAGAAGTTGGTGTCCGCGCCGCCGACTTCGACGTTCTGCAGGAAGCCGCCAACCTTGGTCGCACCGAAGGTGGTGTCGAGGCCGATGCCATAGGCTTTCACGTCAACGGCGGTGCCGGTGCCGGTGGTGTCGTCACGCT
>CAZPWV010000004.1:11826-16136 GCA_964590825.1 uncultured Rhodobacter sp.
GTTGGTGTTGCCGAATTTGGCAACGCCAGCCAGCTCGAGCTGGTTCTGGTCGGCGATGACAGCGGTGTTGGCCGAGTCAAGAGCTTCGTAGCCGAGGCCAACGGTGTAGTCGCCGAACGAGTAGGCAGCGGCGATCGCGTATTCTTGCTGATCGTCAACCGAACCCAGTTTGCCGTCCGACATCGACGCGGCCAGCGACAGGCTGCCAACCGAGTACGAGTAGAGCAGAACCGGGTTGTTGGCCAGAGCGGTCACGCCGTCACCGGTCAGGTAGGGGATGTCGTTGGCGCCGATGTCGGTGTAGCCAACTTCGTAGAAGTCGCCAAACAGCGATTCCGGAGCCGAAACGGCGTCACCCATGGTGATCTTGCCGAAGGCGCCCGAGATCCAGACGGTGCCGGCATTGCCGAGGTTGGCGGCGGCCGAGTCGTGGGCATCGAACGAACCACCGAACTCGAGACCGTTGTCGGTCTGGCCGGTCATGGTGAACGAAACGCGAGCGCGGCTGGAGAAGTTCCAGTCGGCGCCATTGTACACAACACCCATACGGCCCGAGCCGGAAACAGCGACTTCAGCGGCAGCAACGCCAGCCGAGAGGACCAGAGCGGTCGTCGCAAAAAGAACCTTTTTCATCGTTTTCCCTCATCTTGTCTAAGGTAAACCCCAACTCAGGGGAATCCGAGTTGGGTATGGCAGCTTTTTCCCTCGACCGGCCGGGCATTGCAACGAAAACGGGGCCGTCCGGGGCAAAGGGGTGGGGCGTGGTGCAGCTTTGCCACAGTGCCCCCCCCCGCCGCCCCTGCCCGGCCCCCCGCCTGGTCACGGCATTCGGGCGGGGAAAAACCTTGTCGCCCCGCGGGCCATGGGCTAGAGACGTCTGGAAGCCATGAGGTCAGCCTGCGGGGGCGTATAGGGCAATGAAGACTGGAACCATTTTGCGCGCGGCTGCGGTGCTGGGGCTTGCGGTGACGCTGTCGGGCTGCGGCGGCATTTCCAGCGGCAAGCTGTTTTCCTGGGGCGGGGCCAAGCGCGACGCCACGCCAAAGCAGCAGACCGCGGCCGACAAGTTCACCGCCGAGCCGAAGCAATCGACGCTGTGGGATCTGTTTTCGAACAACGAAGACCCCAATGTGAAGATCGAGGTGAACAAATACCTCTGGAATGCCTCGCTTGAGGTGCTGGATTTCCTGCCGATTCAATCGGTCGATCCGTTCTCGGGGCTGATCGTCACCGGCTACGGCACGCCGCCCGGCGGCGGCCGCGCCTACAAGGCGGTGATTCACGTCACCGATCCGGCGCTGGATGCCCGCAGCCTGAAAGTGTCGCTGGAAAGCCGGGGCGGCACGGTATCGCCCGATACGGTGCGGGCGGTGGAAGATGCGATCCTGACCCGCGCCCGGCAATTGCGCATTCGCGATTCGGGACTCTGAGGCGCAAGCTCGGCTGACGCTAGCGATGCCCCGCCCGAGCTTGCCTCCGGCGGGGATATTTATGCTCTATAGAAGGCAGGTCTCTGGACCTTTGGTGGCACAGCGGTATAGCTACCGCGACCGAATTTCGCATGAGGGGCCAGCATGTCGCGCTACGAACCGGGGCAGAGTGAACAGAAATGGCAAGACGCCTGGACCGAAGCCGGGGTGTTTACCGCGCGGCGTGACCCCGCAAAGCCCAAGTATTATGTGCTGGAAATGTTCCCCTACCCCTCGGGGCGCATCCACATGGGCCATGTGCGCAACTATACCATGGGCGACGTGGTGGCGCGCTACAAGATGAGCTGCGGGTTCAGTGTGCTGCATCCGATGGGCTGGGATGCCTTTGGGATGCCCGCCGAAAATGCGGCGATGGAACGCGGCGGCCACCCGAAGGACTGGACCTATTCCAACATCGCCGACATGCGCGACCAGATGAAGCCGCTGGGGCTCAGCATCGACTGGAGCCGCGAATTTGCCACCTGCGACCCGGAATATTACGGCCAGCAACAGGCGATGTTCCTGGATATGCTCGAGGCCGGGCTGGTTTACCGCAAGGCCGCCGTGGTCAACTGGGACCCGGTTGACATGACGGTTCTGGCCAATGAACAGGTCGAAGACGGGCGCGGCTGGCGCTCTGGCGCTTTGGTCGAGCGCAAGGAACTGACACAGTGGTTCTTCAAGATTTCCGATTTTGCCGGGGAGCTGCTGGCGGCGCTGGATGGGCTGAGCCACTGGCCCGAGAAGGTGCGGCTGATGCAGGCCAACTGGATCGGCCAGAGCCGGGGGCTGCAATTTGCCTTTGAAACGCTGAGGGCGCCGGAAGGGTTCGACCGGCTGGAGGTTTACACCACCCGCCCCGATACGCTGATGGGGGCAAGCTTTGCCGCGATTTCCCCCGACCATCCGCTGGCCAAGGTGCTGGAGGCGCAAAGCCCCGAACTGGCCGATTTCATCGCCCAATGCCGCAAGGGGGGCACCACCGAGGAAGCCATTGAAACGGCGGAGAAAATCGGGGTGGACACCGGCATCCGGGTGAAGCATCCGCTGGATCCGGCCTGCGAACTGCCGGTCTGGATCGCCAATTTCATTCTGATGGATTACGGCACCGGGGCGATTTTTGGCTGCCCGGCGCATGATGGGCGGGATTTCGAATTTGCCAGCAAATACGGCTTGGCGATCGAGCCGGTTTTTGTGGCCGAGGATGCTCTGGAAACCCGCCTGACCGAGGCTTTCGTGCCGATGAAATCGGAGCGGGTGCGCTATGTGCGCGGCTTTGCCGGGGAAACGGTGCAAACGGGCGACGAGGGCGTGGCAACCGCCATTGCGTTCGCCGAATCGCAGGGCTGGGGCACCGGCGTCACCAAATACCGGCTGCGCGACTGGGGGCTGAGCCGCCAGCGCTATTGGGGCTGCCCGATTCCCGTGGTGCATTGCCCGGCCTGCGGCGTGGTGCCCGAGCGCAAGGAAAACCTGCCTGTCCGCCTGCCCGATGATGTGAGTTTTGACAAGCCCGGCAACCCGCTGGACCGTCACCCCACCTGGCGTAATTGCACCTGCCCGGCCTGCGGCGGTGCGGCCAGGCGCGAAACCGACACCATGGATACCTTTGTCGATTCGTCCTGGTATTACGCCCGCTTTACTGCCCCCCGCGCCACTACGCCCACCGTGGCCGAGGATGCCGATTACTGGATGAATGTTGACCAGTATATCGGCGGCATCGAACACGCGATCCTGCACTTGCTGTATTCGCGTTTCTTTGCCCGTGCGATGCACCGCACCGGGCATCTGCCCGCAAGCGCGATCGAGCCTTTCGACGCGCTGTTCACCCAGGGCATGGTGACGCACGAGATCTACAAGACCACCGATGCCAATGGCCGGCCGGTCTGGCATCTGCCCGAAGACATCGACCGCGAGGCCGGGGTGGTCAAGGCCACCGGCGAAAAGGTTGAGATCATCCCCTCGGCCAAGATGTCGAAATCGAAAAAGAACGTCGTCGATCCGATGAACATCATCGCAGCCTTTGGGGCCGATACGGCACGGTTCTTTGTGATGTCCGACAGCCCGCCCGAGCGCGACGTGGAATGGACGGCCGCGGGCGCCGAGGCGACCGCGAAGTTCCTCGCCCGCGTCTGGCGGATTGCGCATGACATCACCGAGGGCAGCGGCGGCGAAACCGGGGCCGAAGCCGAAGACCTTGCGCTGCTCAAGGCCACGCATCGCGCGGTGGATGACGTCACCCGTTCGATCGACAGCTTTGCCTTCAACAAGGCGGTGGCGGCGATCTACGGGCTGACCAACACGCTGTCGAAATCGGTGGCCTCGAACCCGGTGAAGCGTCGCTGCATGGGGCTGATGGCACAGTTGATGGCGCCCATGGTGCCGCATCTGGCCGAAGAAATCTGGGCGATGCTGGGGGACAAAGGCTTTGTGGTGCAGGCGCCATGGCCCGAGGCCGACCCCGCGCTCCTGGCCGAAGACACGGTGACCTTGCCGATCCAGATCAACGGCAAGCGGCGGGGCGAGGTGGTGGTGCCCAAGGACATGCCCGTATCCGAGGTTGAAAAGATCGTGCTGGCGGACGATGCTGTGCAAAAGGCGCTGGCAGGCGGCCAGCCGAAAAAGCTCATCGTCGTGCCGGGGCGGATCGTCAATGTGGTCATCTGACCGTCGTCATTTCATCGCTTTGGCCGGGGCGCTGGCGCTGGCCGGTTGCGGCTTTGCCCCGGCCTATGGGCCAGGCGGCGGGGCGGCAGGTCTGTTGGGCGCGGTGTCCCCCGACGCACCGCAAACGCGCGACGATTTCGCCCTGTTGCGACGGCTGAGCGAACGCCTCGGCCC
>CAZPWV010000004.1:16146-27991 GCA_964590825.1 uncultured Rhodobacter sp.
CTACCGGGTGGAGACCGATGTTCTGGGGCAGGCCATCACCCCCTCTGGTGCCACCACGCGCTATTCGCTCACCGGCACGGCGGAGTATACCTTGCATGATGGCGGCACCGATGCCGTGCTGCTGACCGGCAAGGTGAGTTCCTTCACCTCCTGGTCGGCGACGGGCTCGGTGGTGGCCACCTCTTCGGCCGAGGATGACGCGCATCGCCGCCTGATGCGGATGCTCGCCGACCAGATCGTCACCCGGCTGCTGGCACAGGCCGGGACCCTGCCGCAATGAAACTCGCGGGGGCCGCCGCAACCCGTTATTTCGCCAAGCCCGACCCTGCACGCCTCGGGCTGCTGATCTTTGGGGCCGATGCGATGCGGGTGGCCCTGCGCCGTCAGGAAGTCATTGCCGCGCTGATCGGCCCCGAAGGCGAGGCGGAAATGCGTCTGACCCGCCTGCCCGCAGCCGGGTTGCGCAAGGATGGCACCGCGCTGATCGACGGGGTCAAGGCGGTTGGCTTCTTTCCCGGCCCGCGCGTGGTCTTTGTCGAAGAGGCCACCGACGGGCTCGCCCCCACGATTGCGGCGGCGGTGCGCGACTGGCACCATGGTGATGCGCAGATCATCGTCACCGCCGGGGCGCTGAGCGCAAAATCGGCGCTGCGCAAGGTCTTCGAAAGCCATCCGAACGCCTATTGCATCGGCATTTATGACGATCCGCCAAGCCGCGAGGAAATCGAGGATATCCTGCGCCATGCCGGGCTGCGCCACATCGCGCCCGAGGCGATGACCGATCTGCTGGCGCTGGGGCGGGCGCTCGACCCCGGTGATTTTCGCCAGACCATCGAAAAGATCGCGCTTTACAAATTCAACGATCCCAGCCCGCTGAGCCCCGCCGAAGTGGCGCTTTCGGCGCCTTCGACGGTCGAGGCCGAGGTCGATGAGGTGCTGGCAATCGTTGCCGAGGGGCGGCGGGCCGAGCTGGGCCCGATGATGCGCCGCATCGAGGGGCAAGGGGTCTTGCCGGTGACGCTGGCAATCATGGCCCTGCGCCATTTCCGCACCCTGCACATGGCCGCAGCCGATCCCGGCGGGCCGGGGGCGGGGTTGCAGCGGATGCGCCCCCCGGTGCTGGGACCGCGGCGTGACAGCCTGCAGCGGCAGGCCGGCCGCTGGGGCATGTTCCGGCTGGAAGAGGCCCTGCGGGCCTTGATCGAGGCCGATCTGACGCTGCGCTCGGCCTCGAAGGCCCCGCAGATGGCGGTGATCGAGCGGGTGCTGATGCGGCTGGCCAGCGTGGCGGCCCGGCTGTGACCGCGGTGGCGCTGGTCATTGGCGGCGGGCCGGCGGGGCTGATGGCTGCGGAAATGCTGGGCCGTGCCGGACATCGGGTGATCGTGGCCGAGGCGCGGGCCACCGTTGCGCGGAAGTTCCTGATGGCGGGAAAATCGGGGCTGAACCTGACCAGAGACGAACCGCCCGAGGCGTTTTTGGCGGCCTATTCCCCGCCCTGGATCCGCAGCCATATTGCCGATTTCGGCCCCGAGGCGGTGATGGGCTTTGCGCGGGGCCTGGGGGTGGAGCTGTTTACCGGCTCCACCGGGCGGGTGTTTCCGGTGGAAATGAAGGCGTCGCCGATGCTGCGGGCCTGGCTCGGGCGGCTGGACGGGTTGGGGGTGGCGCTGCGCACCCGTTGGCGCTGGCAGGGCTTCGACGGCACGGGCTTTGCCTTTGACACGCCGCAGGGGCGCCAGGTGCTGCACCCGAAAGTGGCGGTGCTGGCGCTGGGCGGCGCAAGCTGGCCACGGCTGGGCTCGGATGCGGCCTGGGTGCCGTGGCTGGTCGAAAAAGGCGTGACCATTACCCCGTTTCGCCCGGCCAACATGGGGTTTTCCCTGCATTGGTCGGCCCATATGGCACCGCATCTGGGCCAGCCGGTCAAAGGCGTGGCGCTTTGCGTTGCCGGGCAGGTTTCGCGCGGGGAATTCGTGCTTTCCGCTCAGGGCATCGAGGGGGGCGGGGTCTATGCGCTCTCGGCCGCCCTGCGCGAGGGGGCCGCGCTCAGCCTCGATCTCGCCCCCGACCTCGGCCTTGCCGAGATCGCCCATCGGCTGGCGCGCCAGCCGGCGCGGGAAAGCCTGAGCAACCGGCTGCGCAAGGCGCTGCGGCTCGACCCGGTCAAGCTGGCGCTGCTTTACGAATGCGGCCGCCCGCTGCCTTCGGAGGCCCAGATGCTTGCCGCACGGATCAAGGCGGTGCCGATGCCGCTTGCCGGACCGCGCCCCCTGGCCGAGGCCATTTCGTCTGCCGGTGGCATTACCCGCAGCGCCCTGCGCGACGATCTGGAACTGACCGCCCTTGCCGGCGTTTTCGCGGCCGGCGAAATGCTGGATTGGGAGGCGCCGACCGGCGGCTATCTGCTGACCGGTTGTCTGGCCACGGGACGTGTTGCGGGGCGGGCGGCGGCGGCGCGGATGGCGCGCTAAAGCGCCGAGGCGCGTTGCCAGGCAGGCCGGGCCCGCATCCGTTCAAGATAATCGCTCAGCCGGTGTTCGACGATCGGGAATTTCGCCGCCAGTGCCCAGCTCAGGCAATGGGTCAAGATCACATCGGGCACCGTCATCGTATCGCCCATGACAAATTCGCCCTCGCCCATCCGGTTCATCAAGATGTGCTGCGAGCGTTCGAATTCCCAGCGCAGGGTGTTCTTGATCCCCGACATCCGCAGCTCTTCTGGCAGGATGAAACTGTGCCGCGCCGCCATCCAGAGCGCGGCATCGAACTCGTCCAGCAGGAACTGTGTCAGGCTGTCTTGCCGCGCCCGTGGCAGCGTTCCGGCACAATGGGTAAACCGGCTGTGGTGGTCGGCCAGATACTGGATGATCGCCGTTGAATCGGTCACCGGCGTGCCTTCGACGATCAGCACCGGCACCTTTCCGGCCGGGTTGAACGCCACCACCCCCTCCGAGCGGGGCGCCGCCTTCACATGCTCGTAGGTCTCGCCCAGTTCTTCGAGCATCCACAACACCCGAAACGCCCGCGACCCCACCGTTCCAATGACCCTGTACATCGCCGCTCCGCTTGGCCCCTCCGCTTTGCGCCATTGGGCCATGCCGGGGCGGGCGGCGCAAGGCGATTGTTCCGGGCACAATCACCCCGTTGACGCGCCCGCCCCGGCATGGCGAACTGGACCTTCGCGCAAGGGAGATTGCGCGGGGAGACGCCAATGACTTCGAACCGACTGATTACCCCCGTGCTGGTGGGGGGCGCCATCATCTTGATGCTCGGGTTTTCCATCCGCGCCTCGTTCGGGGTGTTTCAGATCCCCATTGCCGCCGAATTCGGCTGGCCGCGGGCCGAGTTCAGCCTGGCCATCGCCATCCAGAACCTGGCCTGGGGCATCGGGCAGCCGATCTTCGGGGCACTGGCAGAAAAATTCGGCGACCGCCGCGCCATCGTGCTGGGGGCGCTGATGTATGCGGCGGGGCTGCTGCTTTCGGCTTTTGCCACCGCGCCCTGGCACCATGACCTGCTGGAAATCCTTGTCGGGTTCGGCATTGCAGGCACCGGGTTCGGGGTCATTCTGGCGGTGGTGGGCCGCGCCAGTTCCGACGAAAACCGTTCGCTGGCGCTGGGCATCGCCACCGCTGCCGGCTCGGCCGGGCAGGTGTTCGGCGCACCGCTGGCAGAGGCGCTCTTGGGCGTCTTTCCCTGGCAAACGGTGTTTGTGATCTTTGCCGGCATCATTCTGGCCTCGCTCTTTGCCCTGCCGATGCTGCGCAGCCCAAGCCGTGCCAGCCGTGCCGAACTGGAGGAAACTCTGGGCACGGTGCTGATCCGGGCCTTCAAGGATCCGTCTTACACGCTGATTTTCCTGGGTTTCTTTTCCTGTGGCTATCAGCTTGCCTTCATCACCGCGCATTTCCCGGCGATGATTACCGAAATGTGCGGCGCGGTGGACCCCGGTTCGATGCTGGCGGCGCTGGGTATCGAGACGCAATCGGCGCTGGGGGCGGCCGCCATCTCGCTGATTGGTCTGGCCAATATTGCCGGCACGATCTACGCCGGCTGGGCCGGCAAGCGCTGGAGCAAGAAATATCTGCTGGCGGGAATTTATCTGGCCCGCACCATTGCCGCTGCCGTGTTCATCCTGCTGCCGATCACCCCCGTTTCGGTGATGGTCTTTTCGCTGGTGATGGGGGCGCTCTGGTTGGCCACGGTGCCGCTGACCTCGGGGCTGGTGGCGCATATCTACGGGCTGCGCTACATGGGCACGCTTTACGGCTTTGTCTTTCTCAGCCATCAGCTGGGCGCGTTTCTGGGTGTCTGGCTGGGCGGCAAGCTTTACGACATCTATGGCAATTACACCGTGGTCTGGTGGGTAGGGGTTGGCGTGGGGGCGTTTTCGGCGCTGGTGCATCTGCCGGTGCGCGAACGGCCGATGCTGGCTCAGCCCGCCTGACGCCCCGCCCGCAGCAACCCCGCCAGCCCGCTGCGATAGTCGGGGTAGCGCAGCTGCACGCCAAGCTCGGCCTTGATCCGGTCGTTGCGCACCCGCTTGCTCTCGGCATAAAAGCTGCGCGCCATTGGCGTGAGGTCTGCCTCCTCATAGGCAATCGCGGGCGGAGCGGGCAGGCCAAGCAGATGGGCGGCATGGCTCAGCACATCTTCGGGCGGAGCGGGGTCGTCATCGCAGACATTGTAGATGCGCCCCGGATGAGGCCGCGCGATGGACGCCGCCAGAACCTGCGCAATATCCTCGACATGAATACGCGAAAACACCTGTCCGGGTTTGATGATGCGCCGCGCCGTGCCGTCTTGCACCTTTTCAAACGGGCCGCGGCCGGGGCCGTAGATGCCCGCCAGACGAAAGACATGCACCGGCAGGGGCAGCGCCAGCCATTCGGCCTCGGCCTGCACCCGCGCCCGGCCCCGCGCCGTGGCCGGGGCAAGCGGCGTATCTTCGTCCACCCAGCCGCCGTCGTGATCGCCATAGACGCCGACGGTGGAAAGATACCCCACCCAGCGCAGATGCTGCGCTGCGGCAACGGCATCTTTCTGCGCAGCGAGAACCGGATCGCCCGCAGCATCGGGGGCCACGGACGTCAGCAGATGCGTGGCCTCGGCAAGCGGCAAATCCGGTCTCGGCCAGAGCAGGGCCTCGACCCCGTCGCTGCGCAGCATTTCGGCTTTGGCCCTGCTGCGCGTGGTGGCAATGATGCGCCAGCCCTGCGGCACCAGCAGCCGTGCAAGCGCCTGCGCCGAATATCCGTGGCCAATCGAAAGTAGCGTGTTCATGGGGCCCGCCCTGTGCCGGTTTCGCCGCAGGCTACCGCGTCACGGGTTTCATCACAACGTCACTTGCACAGCCCCGAAAGCTCTGGCACCTTGGGCCATGGAACAGACCAACTTCTTGAAATCATGGCCCGAGGCCGCGCCGCGCCTGATTGCCGTCGCCGCGGGCCGGGGCTTTGCCGATCTGGTGATCCGGCAGGGCCAATGGGTGAATGTGCACAGCCGCGAGGTTCTGCCCGCCCATGACATCGCCATCGCCGAGGGCCGTTTTGCCGCCATTGCACCGGACCTCTCCGCCGCCATCGGCCCGGATACCCAGGTGATCGAGGCGCAGGGCCGCTACATGATTCCCGGCCTTGTCGATGGGCATATGCATATCGAAAGCGGAATGCTGACCCCGGCCGAATTTGCCGCCGCCGTCATCCCGCATGGCACCACCACCATGTTCACCGACCCGCATGAGATTGCCAATGTGCTGGGGCTTGCGGGGGTGAAGATGATGCATGACGAGGCGGCTCTGCAGCCCGTCAATATCTTCACGCAGATGCCTTCCTGCGCGCCCTCGGCCCCCGGTCTTGAAACCACCGGCTTCGAGATTTCGCCCGCGGATGTGGCACAGGCGATGACCTGGCCGGGCATTGTCGGCCTGGGCGAGATGATGAATTTTCCCGGCGTTGTGGCTGGCGATGCCAAGATGCTGGCAGAAATCGCAGCCACGCAAAATGCCGGCAAGACCGTGGGCGGCCATTACGCCAGCCCCGATCTGGGGGCGCCGTTCCGCGCCTATGTGGCGGGCGGGCCTGCCGATGACCACGAGGGCACCTGCGAGGCCGATGCGATTGCCCGCGTGCGGCAGGGTATGCGGGCCATGCTGCGGCTGGGCTCGGCCTGGTATGACGTGGAAAGGCAGATCACGGCGGTGACCGAAAAGGGCCTCGATCCGCGCAATTTCATTCTGTGCACCGATGATTGCCACTCCGGCACGCTGGTGCACGAGGGCCATATGAACCGGGTTTACCGCCATGCCGTTGCCTGCGGCTGCCCGCCGCTGGTGGCACTGCAAATGTGCACGCTCAACACCGCCACGCATTTCGGGCTGGAGCGCGAACTGGGCTCGATTGCGCCGGGACGGCGGGCCGATGTGATTCTCACCTCCGATCTGGCAAGCCTGCCGGTGGAAATGGTGATTGCCCGTGGCCGGGTGGTGGCGGAAATGGGTGTGCTGCGGGCCGAATGCCCGCATTACCCTTGGCCCGAGAGCGCCCGCCAGACGGTGCATCTGGGCAAGCGGCTCGGCGCGGAAGATTTCGCCATTGCCGCGCCGGAAGGGGCCAATACCGTCACCGCGCGGGTGATTGGCGTGGTGGAAAACCAGGCCCCGACCAAGGCGCTGACGGCCGAGCTTGCGGTGCTTGACGGTCTTGCCCAGCCCGATGCCGAAAAGGACGTGGCGCAGATTGCGCTGGTTGAACGCCACCGGGGCACCGGCGGCGTGGTCAACGGTTTTGTTTCCGGCTTTGGCTACAAGGGCCGGATGGCGATTGGCTCCACCGTGGCGCATGACAGCCACCACATGATCGTTGTCGGCACCGACCGCGCAAGCATGGCACAGGTGGCCAACCGACTGGGCGAATTGGGCGGCGGCATCAGTGTTTTCAAGGATGGCTCCGAGATTGCCTGCGTGCCCTTGCCGATTGCGGGCCTGATGTCGGATGCCCCCGCCGCGCAGGTGGCGGACCGCGCTGCGCAAATGGTGGCGGCCATGGCCGAATGCGGCTGCACCCTCAACAACGCCTATATGCAACATTCACTCCTGGCTCTGGTCGTGATCCCCGAGATCCGCATTTCCGACCTGGGACTTGTCGATGTGACCCGCTTCCAGCTTACGGATCTTTTCGCATGAACGACCCCATCACGATCCTGACCCCGCATCCGGCGGAACCGGAGCTTTTCACCGATGCGGGCGAAGCCGTGGCCCGGCTCGAGGCGCTTTATGCCGAGGCCTGCGGCTTCTTGCTGACCAAGTTCAAGGAGGTTCTGGCCTCGGGCACGGCGGCGGCGCGGTTTCGGGCCTTCTACCCCGAGGTGCGCATCACCGTTACCTCGCATACCGCCGCCGACAACCGGCTGAGCTTTGGCCATGTCGCCACGCCGGGCACCTATGTGGCCACGATCACCCGGCCGGACCTGTTTCGCAATTACCTGACGCAGCAAATCGGCCTGCTGATCCGCAACCATGGGGTTCCGGTGCAGATCGGCCCCTCGGAAACGCCGATGCCGGTGCATTTTGCCGTTGCGGCCCATCCCGAGGTGACGGTGCCGCAGGAAGGCGCAATGGAGATTTCGCTGCGCGATGTGTTCGACGTGCCCGATCTGGCCACGATGAACGACGACATCGTCAATGGCACCGCCGGGCCGAACCCGGATGGCTCGGCGCATCTGGCGCCCTTCACCGCGCAGCGGGTGGATTATTCGCTGGCGCGGCTGGCGCATTACACCGCCACCGCCCCCGAGCATTTCCAGAACCATGTGCTGTTCACCAACTACCAGTTCTATGTGGATGAGTTCGAACAGGTGGCGCGGCGGATGCTGGCCGAACCGGAACGGGGCTATTCGAGTTTCGTCGCCTCGGGCAATGCCGAAATCACCACGCCCGAAGGCATCATTCCCCCGGCAAGCAAGCTGCCGCAGATGCCCACCTATCACCTCAAACGCCCCGACGGGAACGGCATTTCGCTGGTCAATATCGGGGTTGGGCCGTCGAATGCAAAAACCGCGACCGACCACATCGCCGTGCTGCGCCCCCATGCCTGGCTGATGGTGGGGCATTGCGCGGGGCTGCGCAATTCGCAGTCTCTGGGCGATTTCGTGCTGGCCCATGCCTATCTGCGCGAAGATCATGTGCTGGATGACGATCTGCCGATCTGGGTGCCGATCCCGGCGCTGGCCGAGGTGCAGGTGGCGCTCCAGGAGGCGGTGGCCGAAATCACCCGGCTCGAGGGCTATGAACTCAAGCGGATCATGCGCACCGGCACCGTGGCCACGATCGACAACCGCAACTGGGAACTGCGCGACCAGTCCGGCCCGGTGCAGCGGCTCAGCCAGAGCCGCGCCGTGGCGCTCGACATGGAAAGCGCCACCATTGCCGCCAACGGGTTCCGCTTCCGGGTGCCTTATGGCACGCTTTTGTGCGTCTCCGACAAGCCCTTGCATGGCGAACTCAAGCTGCCCGGCATGGCCAGCGAGTTTTATCGCACGCAGGTGGCCAACCATTTGCTGATCGGCGTGCGGGCGATGGAAAAGCTGCGTGCCATGCCGCTGGAACGCATTCACAGCAGGAAGTTGCGCAGCTTTGAGGAGACCGCGTTCCTTTAACGCGGCGAAAACCCGACCATTTGGCCGAAAAATGCTTGCCATGCTGAGAAAAACCGTGTGTTACAGGGCGCACGAAACCGTTCCAACGGACCAGATCGACCCCGCCAAACGGGGCGTATGAGAGGAAAACCCATGTCGAAACCGATGACCAAGACCCAGCTGGTGGCCGCGCTTGCCGAAGCGATGGGCTCGGACAAGAAGACCGCCTCGGCTGCGCTCGACGCCATCGCCGAAGTCGTGACCAAGGAAGTCGCCGAGGGCGGCGCCGTCACCCTGCCGGGCATCGGCAAGGTCTCGTGCAAGGCCCGCCCCGAGCGTCAGGTCCGCAACCCTGCCACGGGCGAAACCATGACCAAGCCGGCCGACAAGCAGGTGAAGGTCACCATCGCCAAAGCCCTCAAAGACAGCGTCAACGGCTGATTTGAGACGCCCCCCCTTGCGGGGGGCGATGCATGAGTTAGGGTCGTCCTGCGCAGGCGGGGCGGCCTTTTTTCTGGCCAAAGGGGAAACATGGACATTCGCGCCATTCTCATGGGGCTGGCTTTTGCCCTGATGTGGTCATCGGCCTTCACCTCGGCGCGGATGATCGTGGCTGAGGCCCCGCCTCTGGCCGCGCTCTCTTTGCGCTTCTTCCTCTCCGGGCTGATTGGCGTGGGGCTTGCGCTTGCGCTGGGCCAGAGCTGGCGGCTGAGCCGGGCGCAATGGCGCGCCACTCTGATTTTCGGCCTGTGTCAGAATGCGCTTTATCTGGGCCTCAATTTCGTTGCGATGCAATGGGTGCAGGCCTCGGTCGCCTCGATCATCGCCTCGACCATGCCGCTGATGGTGGCACTGCTTGGCTGGATCGTCTTTGGCGACCGGGTGCGGCCCATCGGCGTGCTGGGGCTGGCGGCGGGGCTGGTGGGAGTGGCCATCATCATGGGCGCCAGGCTTTCGGGCGGGGTCGATCCGCTGGGCATGGCGCTGTGCTTTGTCGCGGCGCTGGCGCTTTCGGTGGCCACGCTTTCGGTGCGCGGCGCCGCCTCGGGGGGCAATGTGATGATGATCGTAGGCTTGCAGATGTTCGTGGGGGCGGTGCTGCTGGCGGGGGTATCGGGGGCCACCGAAACCTGGGCGGTCGCGCTCTCGCCGCGGCTGGTGGGGGCGTTTCTTTACACCACCCTCATTCCCGGCGTGCTGGCCACCTGGATCTGGTTTCGGCTGGTGGCGCGGATCGGGGCGGTCCGGGCGGCCACCTTTCATTTTCTCAACCCGTTCTTCGGGGTCGCCATTGCCGCCGCCGTTCTGGGCGAGCGGCTGGGCTGGCTCGACCTGCTGGGCGTGGCGGTGATTGCCGGCGGCATTCTGGCCGTGCAGCTTTCGAAACAGGGGTAGGTCATGGGTGGCTGGGGCGAATTCATGCTTGCGGGGCTGGTCTTCATGTCCACCCATGCGATCCCCGCCACCCCCCGGCTCAAGCGCTTTCTGGTGGCGGCGCTTGGCAGCCGTGGCTACGCCCTTGGGTTCAGCCTGCTGTCCACCGGCTTGCTGTTTTGGGTAATTTTCGCTGCCGGGCGTGCCCCCCATGTCGCGCTTTGGCCGCAGCCGGGCTGGACGCGCTGGGCGGTCAACCTTGTGCTGCCGCTGGTGATTGCCTTGGCCGCTTTCGGTATTGCGGCGCCAAACCCCTTTGCCTTCGAGGGCCGCGCCAGCGGCTACGACCCCGCGCATCCCGGCATTGCGGGGCTGACCCGGCAGCCGCTGCTTTGGGGGCTGGCGCTTTGGGCCGGGGTGCATCTGCTGGCCAATGGCGGCCTGGCCCATGCGCTTGTCTTTGGCACCTTCCTGGTGTTTTCGCTGGTCGGGATGCGGATGATGGAGGCCCGGTTGCGCCGCAACTGGGGCGGGCCACAGTTCGACCACCTGGCCGCCCGGACCAGCCTTTTGCCCTTTGCCGCGCTGCTCTCGGGGCGCTGGAGGCCGGTGGCCAGCCGCAGCGGGTGGCACCACAGCCTGTGGCGCCTTGGCATTGCGATCATCGCCTGGGCGCTGATCTGGTATCTGCATACGCCGGTGATCGGGGTGTCCCCCGCGCCTTAACCGCCGCGCAGACGCTCAAGCAGGACGCTGGTCACATAGCCATCGGCGGGCAGGCCATGGTCGCGCTGCCAGGCCATCACCGCCTTGATCGTATTGGCGCCAATCAGCCCGTCGCTGCCCTGGGTGTCATAGCCCTGCGCCGTCAGCAGACGCTGCACCTCGGCTTTTTCCGCCTCGCTCAACGCCCGCCCTTCGCGCGGCCAGCCCTTGGCGAAGGGGCCCTGCCCCTTGATCCGGTCGGCCAGATGCCCCACGCCCATCACATAGGCGTCGGCATTGTTGTAGCGTGAAATGGCACGGAAATTGCCAAAGATCATCAAGGCCGGGCCGTTGATGCCCGCCGGCAGCAGAATCGAGGCCGCGCCATGGTTGGGCACCGTGCCGCCCTGCGCCGCGCGCACCCCGAGCGCCGCCCATTCGCCGGGCGATTTTTTTACCCCCTTGCCCGCAAGGCCAAGGTTGAACCCCTCGGGCAGGCTCACCTCCACCCCCCAGGGCTGCCCTCTGGACCACCCCGAACGGGCCAGATAGGCCGCGGTCGAGGCCAGCGCATCGGCGGGGTTGTCGGACCAGATGTCACGCTTGCCATCGCCGGTGAAATCGACGGCATAGGCAAGGTAAGAGGTCGGAATGAACTGCGTGTGCCCCATCGCCCCGGCCCAGGAGCCGGTCATATGGGCAGGGTCGATATCGCCCGCCTGAACGATCTTCAGCGCCCCGACAAGCTGCGACTCGAAAAACGCACCCCGCCGCCCGTCATGCGCCAAGGTTGCCAGCGCAGGCAGAATGAGCGTGGCACCGCGCTTCGTGCCATAGCGCGATTCCATGCCCCAGACCGCCACCACCACCTCTTTTTCGACCCCGTAACGCGCCTCGATCTGGCGCAAGAGCGCATCATGGCGGGCCAGTGCCGCGCGGCCTTCGGCAATCCGCTCGGGCGAGGCGGCGGAGTCGAGATAATCCCAGATCGGCTTGGAAAATTCGGCCTGAAAGCGGTCACGCTCGATGACCTTGGGATTATAGGGCAAGCCGCGCATCGCCCGGTTCCATGTCGCCTCCGAGATGCCCGCCGCCATCGCCCGCGGCCGGAACCCCTCCACCCAGGCAT
>CAZPWV010000005.1:0-268 GCA_964590825.1 uncultured Rhodobacter sp.
GTCCGTTATGTCGATGACGTTTCGGGCATTGTCGCCGATCTGTCGGCTGGAACCGTGCGCGACGGCTCGGGCGCGCAGGATACCCTGATCGGCGTCGAATGGCTGCACGCCTCGCGCCATGCCGACTGGGTTCGTGGCGATGCGCAAACCAACCAGATCCTGGGCTATGAGGGCAATGATACGCTTGATGGCGCCGAGGGAAACGACACCATCGTCGCGGGAGCGGGTGACGACTCGGTTCTGGGGGGTGGCGGCGATGACGAGCTTT
>CAZPWV010000005.1:278-4588 GCA_964590825.1 uncultured Rhodobacter sp.
GGCTACCGACAACGCACAGCGGCAACGAGGGTTGATGATGCGGCAGTCGCTTCCGGCCGATCACGGCATGCTGTTCGTGTTTCCGCGTACGGAGCCGCAGGCGTTCTGGATGAAGAACACGCTCATTCCGCTGGACATGGTCTTCGCCGATGCGACCGGCACCGTGACGCGGGTCCATTCCGGCGCGGTGCCGGGCGACCTGACGCCCATCGACGGCGGCGAGGGGGTGGATACGCTGCGCTATGTGACCTCGACGGCGGGGGTTGTCGTCTCGCTGGCCACCGGGCTTGCAAGCGATGGCCTTGGCGGCACCGATCTGCTGAACGGGGTCGAAAACCTGAACGGGTCGCAACTGGGCGATTGGCTGCGGGGCAGCGATCTGGCCAACCGGCTGCTGGGCTATTCGGGCGCCGACACGATTTTGGGAGGCACGGGCAACGATACGCTTTCGGGCGGCGCCGATGCCGATACCTATGTGTTCTTTGCCAATGACGGGCAGGACAATGTGAACGACCTTGGCGGTGCAGCCGGCGCCGATGGCAGCGACCGGGTGATCTTTCGCGATTACCTTCCGCACCATGCCCGCATCTACCAGCAGGCGGGAACGAGCAATATCGTCTTCGAATTCGGCACCAATGCCGCCGGACAGATCGAACGTGTGGTGTTGACCGCCTCGGCCGATGCCGCCTCGGCCAGTGCGATCGAGCTGATCGAATGGGCCGATGGCACGGTCTGGTCGCTGGACACGTTGCTGGGCTATCTGGGGCAGATGGGCAGCCCCATTTCGCGGCTGGCCACCGAGGCCGATGACATTCTGGCCGGAACCGTGCTGGCCGATACGCTTTCGGGGCTGGGCGGCGACGATATCCTGGACAGCCATGAGGGCAATGATCTGCTCAATGGCGGGCTTGGCAACGATCTTTTGCGCGGTGGCGACGGCAACGATACGCTGGTGGGCAGTGGCGGCAATGACCGTCTCTTTGGCGGCGAATCCCTGCTTGACCTGCGCGACCTGATCTATGGCGGCGAGGGCAATGACACGATCGATGGCGGTTATGGCAACGACGAATTGCGCGGCGACGCCGGAAACGATCTGATCGAGGGGGGGTTTGGCTCTGACACGCTGATTGGCGGCACCGAGAATGACACGCTTTCGGGTTCGGCTCTGTCCGACCAGCTTTTTGGTGGCGACGGGGCCGACTATCTCAACGGCGGCTTCGGCCATGACCGGATGAACGGCGGGGCGGGGGCGGATCGGTTCTATCACATCGGGGTGGCGGGTCACGGATCGGACTGGATACAAGATTACAGTGCCGCTGCTGGCGATGTGCTGGTTTTCGGCAATGCCAGTGCCACGCGCAGCCAGTTCCAGATCAACTGGGCCACCACCAATGGCGCCGGCGACGGCGCGGTGCAGGAAGCCTTTGTGGTCTATCGCCCGACCGGGCAGATCATCTGGGCGCTGGTCGATGGCGCCGCCAACGATCACATCTGGTTGCAGATCGGCGCCAATACCTACGATCTGCTGGCCTGAGCGCCGGCAGAGGGTGACAGGCTAATCCACGCTTGTTATGCACGGAGCAGGTTCGTAACTGTGGAGATATGCGCCGTGCTGGTCGAGGCTACCCCACTCGAAGGTGTGATGCTGATTACCCCGCGCCGCTTTGGCGACAATCGCGGGTTTTTCAGCGAGAGTTACAGCGCCAAGGCGCTGGCCGAACATGGGATCGACCAGGTTTTCGTGCAGGACAATCACTCGCTGTCGATGACACCAGGCACGATCCGCGGCTTGCATTTTCAATGCCCGCCCCACGCCCAGGACAAGCTGGTGCGTTGCGGCCGGGGGGCGTTGTTTGATGTGGCGGTGGATATCCGCAAGGGCAGCCCCAGCTACGGGCGCTGGTTTGGCGTTGAGCTGAGCTTTGAAAATGGGCGGCAACTTCTTGTTCCCAAAGGATTTGCCCATGGTTTCGTGACCCGCGCACCGGAAACCGAAATCATCTATAAATGTTCGGATTACTATCACCCGGAAACCGAGGGGGCGCTGATCTGGAACGACCCGGATATCGGGATCGACTGGGGCCTTGGCGCGGCGGAGCCGGTATTGTCGGCCAAGGATCAGGTTGCGGGGCGGCTTGCCGCGCTGGACAGCCCCTTCGTCTGGACCGCCTGAGGCGGGCCGCGGCCGATTGCACAACCGTGCGCCGATCCGGTGTTTACGTTTGAACCGGCTGCGACTAAGTCTGATCCGACCCCTCAAGACAGGATGTTTCGCATGAAGATTTTGGTGACGGGCGGGGCGGGCTTCATTGGCTCGGCGGTGGTTCGGCTGGCGATCTCGCGGGGGCATTCGGTGGTCAACCTCGATGCGCTGACCTATGCCGCCTGCCTCGACAATGTGGCCTCGGTCGCGGCCAATCCGCTTTATGCCTTTGAGCAGGCCGATATCCGCGACGCCGCCGCCGTGGCCGGGATTTTTGCCCGGCATCGGCCCGATGCCGTGATGCATCTGGCCGCCGAAAGCCATGTGGACCGTTCGATTGACGGGCCGGGTGTGTTCATCGAGACCAATGTGATGGGCACCTATACCATGCTTCAGGCCGCCCGCAGCCATTGGGAGGCGCTCGGCCGCCCGGAAGGGTTTCGCTTTCACCACATTTCGACCGACGAGGTTTTCGGCTCTTTGCCGCATGACCCCTCGGTAAAGTTTACCGAAGACACGCCCTATGATCCGCGCAGCCCCTATTCGGCCTCGAAGGCGAGTTCCGACCATCTTGTTCGGGCCTGGCACGAGACCTATGGCCTGCCGGTCGTGCTGAGCAACTGCTCCAACAATTACGGCCCGTTCCACTTTCCGGAAAAACTCATTCCGGTGATTATTCTCAATGCTCTCGCGGGAAAGCCGCTGCCGATCTATGGCGACGGCTCGAATATCCGCGACTGGCTGTTTGTGGAGGACCATGCCGATGCGCTGCTGTTGGTGCTGGAAAAGGGCGTGGTCGGACGCAGCTACAACATTGGCGGCGAGAACGAACGCAGCAATCTCGACCTGGTCAGGACGCTCTGCGCGATCCTGGATGTGAAACGGCCACGGGCGCAGGGTTCCTATGCCGATCAGATCACCTTTGTCCGTGACCGGCCCGGCCATGATGCGCGCTATGCCATCGACCCCGGTCGCATCCGCGCGGAACTGGGCTGGCGGCCCAGCGTGACCGTCGAGGAAGGGCTTGAACGCACCGTTGCGTGGTATCTCGACAACGAAAGCTGGTGGCGGGCGTTGCAAAACCGCGATGGCGTTGGGCAGCGGCTGGGCACGAAAGCCTGAGCGCATCCCGGCCCGAAGGCTCGGCGAGGGGGAACGATGGAAAATCAGCTTCTGGTCTTTGGCAAGTCCGGTCAGGTCGCCACGGAACTGCGCCGGCTTGCGCCCGATGCGGTGTTTCTGGGCCGGGACGAGGCCGATCTTGCGCAACCCGAGGCCTGCGCCGCCGCCATTTTGGCGCATCGCCCCAGAGCGGTCATCAATGCCGCCGCCTGGACGGCCGTGGACAAGGCCGAAACCGAAGAACGCGCGGCGGAACTGGTCAATGGCGCGGCCCCGGCGGCAATGGCGCGTGCCTGCGCCAGGCTGACTATTCCGATGGTGCAGATCTCGACCGATTATGTGTTCGATGGCGCCGGAAACACCGCCTTTCGCCCCACCGACCGCACCGGGCCGCTGAATGCCTATGGGCGCGGCAAGTTGCTGGGGGAACAAGGCGTCCGCGCATCCGGGGCCACGCATGTGATCTTGCGCACCAGTTGGGTGTTTTCGGCCCATGGAAACAATTTTCTGAAGACCATGTTGCGGCTGGGGCGGGAACGGACGGGGATGACTGTGGTGGCCGATCAGGTTGGCGGGCCGACCCCGGCCGCCGCAATTGCTGCGGCCTGCCTTGCGGCCGTCGATGCGCTGGGGCGCGACGCAACGCTGAGCGGCACCTATCACTTTGCCGGCGCCCCCGATGTGAGCTGGGCCGATTTTGCCCGCGAAATCATGGCGCAGGCAAAATTGACCTGCCTCATAGAAGATATTGCGACAAGCGCTTATCCTACGCCTGCGCGCCGTCCGGCCAATTCCCGGATGGATTGCTCGGGGCTGGCTGCGCTGGGCCTTGCGCGACCCGATTGGCGGGCTGCGGTGGGGGCCGTGCTGAAACAACTGGGGGCGTAAGATGGGCAATCGCAAGGGGATCATTCTGGCAGGGGGGTCGGGAACGCGGCTTTACCCGATTACCATCGGGGTCTCAAAACAGCTGTTGCCGGTCTAT